>JAMCQR010000057.1 GCA_023379555.1 Thermoplasmatota archaeon
AAATTGAGGACATTATGCTCTCGACTGGGGTAGGGTTTGCAGTGCCTTTACTTGGTGAGATCATGACGATGCCGGGTCTTCCAAAACATCCCATCTCTGAGGAAGTAAATATAGATGAAAGGGGGAACATCACCGGATTACTCTGAAACAGTGACTTGGAAGGACGTAGAAGAAGCCTATGACCGAGTGAAAGGCGTTATAAAAAACACTCCCATAGAACGTTCCAGCTCAATAAGCGATCTGAGTGGGGGAGAAGTCTACCTGAAACTGGAGAACCTCCAGAAGGGAGGATCATTCAAGATCAGGGGAGCTTACAATCTAATAAGCAGGATCAAGAAAGATGTGGTGGCCGCCAGCGCGGGAAACCACGCACAGGGAGTTGCCCTCGCATCCTCAATGCTCGGATTGAAGTCACTCGTGGTCATGCCACAGTTCGCACCCCCCGTGAAGATGATTGCCACGCAGAGGTACGGAGGAGAGGTGCTGCTGTATGGAAACACATTTGACGAAGCTACCGAGAGAGCCAAGAAAATTGCAAAAGAAGAAGGTAAGATTTTCGCACACGCATTCGACAACAGGTATGTCGTAGCAGGTCAGGGAACAATCTCAATGGAAATTCTGGATGAGATGGATGATTTCGACTATATCCTCGTGCCAATCGGGGGTGGAGGACTCATAGGAGGAATTGCAACCTATCTCAAGGAGAGGGGTTACAAGGGAAAAGTCATTGGTGTAGAAGCTGAGAACGCCGCCGCTATGAAACACTCGCTCAAAGAAGGGAAACCGGTGAAACTTGACTCGGTGGATACGATTGCAGATGGAATAGCTGTCAAATCACCATCCTTGTTCACGGTCAGAATAGCAAAGCGATATGTCGACCAGATTGTGACAGTGAGTGACGAGGAGATATCCTATGCGATGTTCACTCTCCTCGAGAGGGGAAAAATCGTGGCGGAACCGGCCGGTGCTGCTTCGGTGGCCGCGCTGATAAAAGGGAAGGTCAACGTGAAGGGGAAAAAGGTAGTGGCACTTATTTCCGGAGGTAATGTTGACATGCCGCTGCTCTCACAGATCATTGAAAAGAATCTATTAGAAAATGGGAGAGAATTCATCATCAGTTTCATCGTGAACAACGTCCCATCGGAAATGAAGAAAGCAATAGAGCTGTTCGCCGATATGAAGCTGAATGTGGAGGAACTTCATACTGAACTGTTCGGTGAAGACATAGGAGTCGGAAAGCAGAAGATCACCGCCAAGCTTAAGATATACGGGCACGAGCCCCTTTCCAAAATAAGGAAAACTTTCACATCCCTGGGTTTCAGGATAGTGAGCATAAGGGGGGCGGAATTTTAGTGTTCCCCGGAACTAACAAGGAGAATCATTATCATCCCCTCTGACCTTTCCGGGGATGTGGGATTTCTTCTGGCCTTGAGTTCACAGATAGGCGACACGCCATAACTCACCAAGGGGCCCAAAAATCCCTGTAGTTCCCCGTCGTCCAGCGTCTATCACCGATCAAGCGCTATTCCAAAGGGAACGCACTAAAATGTAATATCAACTCTTAACTCTTTCGAATCTAGCAGTAATTCTAGTCCTGAGTCCGCCCCTAGCATTGAATTCTCCAATGACCTCCATGAATTTCGGTGAACAACTCTTCACGAGATCCTCGAGTATCTTGTTAACAGCATTCTCTTGGAATATACCGACATTTCTGTACCTGTGTAGGTAAAGTTTGAGAGACTTCAATTCGATTATCCTCTTGTCAGGAAGGTACTGTACCGTTATCTTTCCGAAGTCTGGCATTCCAGTCTTGGGGCAAATAGAAGTGAATTCATCTGTCTCTATCGTGATGTGGGATGAACTCTTGTTGTAAGGGAAAAGAACGGAATTGACCTTGCCTAGATCGAGTTTCTTTATCTCCTTCTGCAAGTTTTCGTATTCTGACACTCTGACAGTATTGTGAACTCCTAAATCAAGATTCCTTGGGTGCACTTCATAATATCCGCAAAATGAAATCGGGCTACCAAAACTATTTTTAAAACATATTGTTCAGCGAATCAATGAAATCGACAGCAGTCCTGATCGCAGTTTTGATAGTAGTGGCAGGACTGGGACTGTACGTCTACTACACTAACGAAACCCACAAAAACACGCCGACGGGTTCACACGTCTACCTAGGTGCTGTCTACAGCGGACCTCTAAAATATACGAACTACGTATCAGCCAGCGTGGACTTCAAGGACGGCTCGAACCTCAAGAATGACGTCTATTATGTTGTCCTTTCAATATGGGACAGCAACAACAGCTACGACCAGTTGGGGATCACTTCTTACATGGGGAAATTCTACTCCACGTATTCGTATACACAAACATTGAACGGAACGATAAAATATATTTTTCAGCCCCGCTGGAATCTGATCAGTCCCGGTAATCACAATATATCTATGTACGTGGACAAAGGCAACATCCTCTTCAAGTTTGACAGTAACACTTTCACGGCTCAGACCGGTGGTGACAACTTTACCCTGGAAACAAACCAGAAAATTGGTAATCATTCATTTGCTGGCTTTACAATATACGAGGAGATATATGGTTTCAACAAGACCCTTCCAGGAATCTCATACAACTTCTCAAACGTTCAATATGGGACAGGCGGTTACCCGAGTGGATATGTAATGGACTGGATGCCCTTCTCACACAATCTCACTAGTGTTCCCTCGGCGGTCGTCTACATGAAGTATGCCAGTGTCAACATATACAATACCGCACCCGTAACACTCAGGATTTCAGTCCAAAATCTCTTATCCCCTGCCATGCTAAAGATTTCTGACCTCAACGAAACGATCCCTGGGAATGGACAGTATTCCTTCAACCTACTTCCCGGAAATTACACTCTCTACCTGGTGTACCAGGGGATATCCAGGTCCTACAACGTTTCTCTGAATTCAAGCAGGGATTACACTGTAACTGGATGATCCATTTTATGAATACCCCACTGAACACGAGAATCACACTGTGCAATCGCAAACATTAGAGAACGCTTAGTAGAAGTCTTATTCATCTCCAGCTTCTAACGAACTTTCCACCACTTGCCTACCTGCAAGTAAATGAACTTCTTCTAACACGCTATCTGATCGCCTAAACTTTTTATATCCTACCAAACTAACCAAAGACCAATGACTGATAAAGTGAAGGAGGTAAGATAATGGCAGAAACAACTTATGTAAGGTTCCAAACGCCAGACGACTTAAGAGCAAAGGCGATGCAGCTTGTGGAGGTTTCATCCGAAACAGGAAAGATAAAGAAGGGAACGAATGAGGTTACAAAGGTAGTGGAGAGAGGGGAAGCAAAAATAGTCGTGATAGCAGAAGACATTACGCCCCCAGAAGTAATACTTCACATACCACTCCTCTGTGAGGAAAAGGGGATACCATATTTCTACGTTCAGAAGAAAGAGGACCTCGGGCAGAAAGTAAAGCTCAAGAGTTCCGCCGCTGTTGCAATCGTCGAACCAGGAAATGGAAAGCAACTGTTGACAGAACTCATAGACAAGTTCAAGGAAATCAAGAAATAAAGAGTGATGTGAAATGCCAGAGAACGACGCCATTCCATGCGAAGTCGTGGAGCTTGTTGGTAGGACAGGAATGGCAGGAGAGGCGACCCAGGTCAAGATCAAGGTACTTGCAGGAGGAGACCAGGGAAGGGTTCTAACGAGAAACGTGATGGGCCCGGTCAGGATCGGAGACATCCTCATGCTCAAGGAAACGGCAAGGGAAGCAAGGAAACTTTCGGTGAGGTGATTCTTACGGAAACAAGGTATTGTTCATTCTGCGGATCTAAAATAGAACTCGGAACAGGAAAGATGTACATCAAGAGAGATGGTTCAGTTCTTTATTTTGACAATATGAAATGCGAGAAGAATTTCCTCAAGCTTCGCAGAGAGCCAAGAAGGATCAGATGGACGGAAGAGGGAAGAGAGGAAAAAGCACACAGGATCAAGTTCTCCAAGGAAACGGCTCCGAAGCCAAAAGCTCCTGCGGTTGAAGCGCCAAAGGAAGAAAAAGGGCAAGCCGTAGAACCTCCAAAAGAAAGCTGAGGTGGAGATCTTTTGAGAACTCTTGTTTTGATTAAGCCGGATGGTGTGGTAAGATCCAGGGTTGGCGCAATAATTTCAAGGTTCGAGGACAAAGGACTCAAAGTAGTCGCAATGAAGATGATGAAACTTGATAGAGCAAGTGCGGAGAGGCACTATGCGATCCACAAGGGTAAACCGTTCTACGATTCACTGCTGAATTACATCACTTCGAACCCCATAGTTGCGATGGTGATAGAGGGAAACAACTGCATCGACATTGTCAGGAAAATGATGGGGGCCACTAATGGAGCCAAGGCCGAACCCGGCACAATCAGGGGAGACTACTCAGTTGGAATAGATTTCAATCTGATACACGGAAGCGATTCAGAGGAATCTGCAAAGTACGAGATTCCTATATTCTTTGAAGATAGAGAAATATTAACTTACGAGAGGGCAGATAGAGATTGGCTGTGACATGTTATGTGGATAAGGCAACCAATTGTAGGGGTCCTCGGCCATGTTGACCACGGAAAGACTTCGCTTCTCGATAACATAAGAGGGGGAGTTGTTGCATCCAGGGAAGCTGGCGGAATAACCCAGCACATTGGGGCGACAGAAGTACCAATTCAGGAAATAGTAAAGATCTGCAGGGACATTTTAGGTGCAAGGACTTTCAAGATTCCGGGACTACTTTTCATTGATACGCCGGGACACGAGTCGTTCTCGAGCCTTAGAATAAGAGGAGGGTCAATTGCAGATATCGCGGTATTGGTCATAGATGTCAGGGAAGGCATAATGCCACAGACCAAGGAGTCCTTAGAAGTTCTAAAGAAGTTCAAGACACCGTTTGTAGTGGCGGCCAACAAAGTCGATTTGATTGATGGATTTTCAGGAATGAAGGGAGCCTTCATCCCATCGACTAAGAACATGGAACAGTCGAGGTTGGAAGAACTAGATAACAAAGTCTTTCAGCTATCGTCACAGCTTTATAGGGAGGGGTTCAGCGCAGACAGGTATGATAGGATTTCAGATTTCACAAGGAACATCGCAATTGTCCCATTATCTGCAAAGTCGGGTTACGGGGTACCAGACCTGCTCATGATCCTTTCTGGCCTGGCGCAAACTTTCTTAGAAACACAATTGCAGAATGAAGATGAAACAGCAGAGGGAACCATACTGGAAGTCAGAGAAGAGAAGGGGATGGGGGAAGTTTCTGATGCGATTCTGTACAGCGGTATCTTGAAGAGAGGAGAGACCGTTTTCACCGGTACAGTAGATGGAATACGAGCACTCAGAGTCAAGGGAATCTTCAAACCCAAACCGCTTGACGAAATAAGGGATCCTAGAGATCGATTCTTGCCAGTTTCAGAAGTGAAGGCTGCATCCGGGATAAGGATACTTTTCCAGGGAGAGGGGGGAATTATTCCAGGAAGCCCATTCAAGGAAGCGACCGGTGACCTCATCACACTCAAGAAATCAATAGAAGACGCCATAAAGGGGTCGTTCAAGCCTTCATCCGAGGGAATAGTAGCTAAGGCAGACACAGTTGGGGGACTGGAAGCACTTGTCTATGAACTAAGTAGAATAAACGTGCCCATCAAGAAAGCAGAGGTTGGGCCCGTTTCGAAGAGGGACATAACTGAGGCAGCCACTAATAGTGTCCCGGAGAACAAGATCATAATTGCATTCAACGTACCTGTTGAAGTCAAAGAATACTCGGAAGTCAAGGTCATAGAAAACAAAGTCATATACTCCATAAAGGACGACCTGATTAAGGCAAGGGAAGAGATCACTCAGAGGGAACTGGAAGAGAAGAGGAAGGCATTCACATTCCCGTGCAAGCTGCTCATTCTGGAAGGAAACGTTTTTAGGATATCCAAACCCGCAATCTTCGGAGTCAGGATACTCGGGGGAAAACTCAGGGTAAAAACCCAGCTGATGAAGATCGACGGCAACAACGTCGGCCCAGTAAAAAGCATCAGGACTGGAGAACAATCACTTCAGGAGGCAAGCCAAGGTGATGAAGTCGCGATTGCAATGGACGGTATAACGATTGGAAGGCAGCTGAAGGAAGGGGACGTTCTGTACTCGGACATCAACGAACGGGATTTCAGGATTCTTAAGGACGAAAATCTGAACACTGACGAAGGGATGATTATGGATGACATCAAGAACCTGCGAAGAAAGACGAGTCCATTCTGGGGGAGCTAAGAGCCTAATCGACAGTCTTTTTATGCCTGAATGAATACCCATCCCTCATGGAAGTCAATGCACTTGAGTTCTGTACATCTTGTGGTACTGGTCTGCAAGGAAGGGGAGCGACAACGTTCAAATGTCCCGCATGTGGCCAGGAAACTATCAGCAGATGCAACAACTGTAGGGAACTTTCTGTTCAGTACGTTTGCCCTAAATGTGGATTTAGGGGGCCATAAGGTTGGGTAAGGTAGCCGTATCATTCAAAGTAATGCCATTAGATGAAAGCAAAGACCTTGTAGCAATTGAGAAGGGCTTGAAGAGTGACCTTTCCAAGAATTATGTGCTGGGGAACAGTAGGATCGAAGAGCTTGCATTTGGAATAAAAGTGCTGAAGCTAATAGTCATAATGAGCGATGAGGGCGGACTCGTTGAAGATGTCGAACAGAAGATACGATCCTTACAAGATGTCGGCGAAGTCGAAGTGGAAGAAGTCTCACTAATTTCTTAGAAGATTCCACGACTTCTTTTTATATTGGAATCTCTACTATATGTCTGTGGAAAAGACAGATGGCTGTAGATAAAAGAACAACTAGGAGTGTGGTTGTAAGGGCACTTATGGGAGACTTGCTCATTGCAGTCACAAAATACATAGCTGCCATATTCAGCGGAAGTGCTGCGATTCTAGCAGAAGCAATACACTCTTCGTCCGATACCGTCAACCAGTTTCTCCTCCTTCTTGGATACAATCTCAGCACAGAGAAAGATTCCTCAAAGTTCCCTTTCGGAAGGGGAAGGGAACAATTCTTCTGGTCGTTCGTAGTTGCAATCCTGGTATTCGGAATTTCTGGGGTCCTGACCTTTGCAGAAGGGATCATTAAGTTAACTTCCACCTACACGATCAGGGATCCGCTATCTGCATATGCAGCCCTCGCATTCTCATTCGCAGTGGATGGCTATGTTCTAGTCATATCGTCACGTTTCTTCATATCCAGGTTACGCAAACAGGGATACCGTGATCTGCTGTCTTTCATCAGAGACTTCAGGGATCCTGTCTTGATGACCGCACTGGTAGAAGATACGGCTGCGCTGGCGGGAGTAGTCACAGCATTCTTGGGCATTAGCCTCTCACTGGTAACAAGAAACAATGTATTCGACGCATCGTCATCGATAGTGATAGGTTTGATCATGATGACATCTGGAATATACCTCTCCAAAAAGAGCAAGGATCTATTGATAGGCCAGGGTATTTCTTCTGCAGACCAGAAAAGGATTGAAGTGATTTTGAATATGAACACCTCTGTAAACAAAGTTCTGGATGTCAAGACAATCTATCAGAGTCCTGAAAGAGTCCTTCTTGCGATGGACCTTAACTTCAAAGATGGATTGAGTACTGGACAGATAGAAAAGGCTATTGACGAGATCGAGCAATCCATCAAGTCTACGTTTCCATACATAGAGAGAATCTACGTGGAAGCGGAGGAAAGGCAGACGGATTCTAAGACGACGAATGCCTAGATACCCAGGTCTCTGAGTTTCTTGATCCTCGTATCTATTGGAGGATGTGTGGAGAAGAGTTTCTTGACCCTCGCACTACCGAGTGGGCTCACTATGAACATGCTTGTAGTCGCGGGATTTGCATTTCGAAGTGGTTTGCTGGAATTCCAAGACTCCAGCTTCATCAATGCACTTATCAGACCTTCCGATGAGTTGTTGACTTTGGCACCGTGTTCGTCCGCGTAGAGTTCCCTCTGCCTCGAGATCGCTAGTTGAAGCATCATCGCTCCCACTGCTGCAATTATCAGTACCACAAGCACAATTATGTTCTGTCCTCCCTTTCGCCCACCAAACAAGGCATTGAAACCGAACACCCTCGCGCCTAACATCAGTGCAGAAGCTACCGTAGCGGCAACTGTCACAACGAGGATATCGTTGTGCTTGATGTGTCCGAGTTCATGTCCTATGACTCCCCTCAGCTCCCTCTCGTTCAGCATATTTAGAATTACCCTGGTGAAGACTATGTATGCCTTCTTCTTGCTCCTACCTGTAGCAAATGCATTAGGTACTGGAAGATTTGCAATAGCGATCTTCGGGAAAGGGATGTTGGCATTCTGAGCAACATCCCTCACCATCGCAAACAATCTCGGATCGTCTTTTTCGCCGATCTCCTTGGCGTGATAACTCCACATCACTATCCTGTATGAGAAAAAGTAAGAAACAAGATTCATGACAGCAGCGAAAGCAACGAACAGGATTAACCATCCCAAGGCATTACCAACCAGATAACCTATCACGAGTCCAGCCATAGAGAATATGAGGAACAGGAACACGAATGCTATTACCAATCGAAATCTACTCACGATGTGTGGCAGGGCAACCTTGAATTTAATGGTTATCGATATATTGTCAAAATAATAAATAAAATTCATTAAATAATAATTTCCCAGCAAGGATAAATCATAACAACTGTTTAATAGTAATTGTAATTACCTGCTATCTTTAGGGGGTAATACCAAGATGCTTAAGAAGACAGCAAAAACAACAGCTCTGTTCGTCATCACTATTTTGGTGATGGGAGGACTCTTGGGAGGGGCACTAGGCCAGGTACAAGGAGCAAGTAAGGTAACATTTAGTTTTACGGTGCTGGGGAATGGATTGGCCCCGGCAAGCGGAGTTAAGGTCCAACTGGAGAGCGCTAATGGAGTCTTAGTGAGCAGTAGCACATCGAGTCCTAATGTAGCATTCCAGGTATATCCCGGAAATTACATACTTTACATTCCTAGCCAGATCGTCATATCATCTTCAATAGTGTACAATTCCACACACGAGAGCGTAAGCGTGAAGGACAACGGAACTGCATTCGTCGGAAGCTCTGTGCTGAAAAGCATGAGTGTAGGATATTCCCAGGCGGATGCGAATGTGTACGTAACTGTTAAGGGAGTGACATCATCACAAATCACTTCAGTATATCTTTCGTTACCAAACGGACTTCAGATAAGTGCAACCAAAGCAAATGCGTCTAATCCAAATTCAGGTTACACAGCGACGAGTATATCCGGAACACAGATTCTTACAGTACTTTACAACTCGACATCGACTGCATTCTACTCCGAGGAGCTCACAGGCATCTCCTCAAGCAAGACCAATAACAGCGTGGTCGCAAATGTCTCGGCTTCACAGGATGTTCAGGGAACAGTATCCTCGACAAGCGGCACCTCAGTTAATAGAGTCGAGGTGTCCATCTATCAGAACGGCGGTCTACTTGCAGCCGACGATTTTACGAATGGATACTATTACCTATCGTTGGCGGCCGGAACATACAGTCTAGTAATATCCTCACCAGGCTATCTTCCAACGGTATTTTCCGTAACAACCACATCAGGTGGATCACCAACTTTTCAGGCAGTCGCACTGACACCCTCCAACGTACAGGAGCTACAGTTAATCTCATTCAGCTCTAACTTCCAGAACGCTACAATCAGTGGAGGAGTCACGCTGACAAATGCCACAACACTTCCCTTCCTTCCTTATTCCGATGCAGGATCACTATACGATCAGCTGCACCTGAACGGACTCAATGCAGGGGATCTGTGGGCGATACTCAATGTTACAGTTCCTTACAACACTGCAAGCACAGTACTCTACAACAATTATTCCTACAACACAACTGGATCACACACCACATTCACAGCGTCTTCTGGAACATATAAGTTCAACTACACAGCTACTTACAGCCAGTCAAAGGTCACTGCAACGAGCACTGCCAGTATCAGGGTGTTCGTTAACAAAGACAACAGCAACACAACTGCGACAACTTACGTTTCGGAACTCAGCATTCCATCATCTTACCAGAGGGCGAACGTCGTAAGCACCAGTCTTGCAACCGTTTCAGGATACTCAGGAGTGATTAAGATCACAAACAGCACATTCAACGGTTTTCTGACGATCAATATTGCTCCTAAAGCTAAACCGGAACTGAGAATGTCTCAGATATCAGCAACGTGGAGCGGTTCGTTTGAGTCAACAATTTCTTCAAACACTTCTTCCAACTTCACTCTTGTAGTACCAGTCGGTAAGACGGTCACACTCAATGCCAGCAATATTCCTTATGACACTGTTCTCGGCACGGATAACTATCAGCAAATGAACTTCACGTGGAATATCGGAAACGTGACCACTCTGTATGGATATAACATCACTAACACTTTTTCAAACGGGTCTCATTCAGTCTCACTCAAGGTCGTGGGCTCTAATGGTGTCACAAATGAAACGAATTTCACCATATTCGGTGACTCACTTAGTCCTCAGTTCAACCTGAAGGCAATACAAAATGGGGGAGTAAGGTTCAACGTGACGACAACTTCAGCAAACACGTATGTGTTATACGTGAACCAGACAGAAACGGTCTACTTCAACTCCGTGAATTCCAAGGATCCACTGCCGTCTGGAAAGTCTACAGGAATACCTCTTTCGGTGAACTGGGACATCAACGGAACCAGGGAAACTGGAACGAACGTATCTCACACTTTCAGCACTCCAACCTTTGGATCTGCATTTGAATATGCAAATGCGACCGTAATGAATGGCGTTGGAAACAGCTTCAACGTAACCCTTATGGTTCACGTGAACGATACGACTCCACCAGTCGTTTCCCTCAAGATCGAGAACGTTGCAAGCGGAAAGTCAATCAGTTCAATCAAGCAGGGGCAAAACGTAACGCTTAATGGCTCAAGCACTTTCGCACCGAATGGAGGGCACATCGTTTCCTACACTTGGAATATAACATTTTCAAACGGTACCGTGGCAAAACCAAACGTGGATTACAAGGTCTACAGCTCTTCGTCAAACAACTCTACTCTGAAAGTCGGTTTCATCAATTACGGAAAGTTCAACATAAGGCTGAAAGCAACTGACCAATCCAACAACAGTGCTTCGATATCGATGAGTCTGAGTGTGGAAGCTGTGGGACCAGAGATAGAAATAACGAACGTCACATATCCTAAGAGTTATGTTGAAGGTTCCTCGTCTGTCCTGAAATTCTTCCTGAAGAACGTAGGACTTGAGGCAGCGACTTCTTACTACATAACGATCAAGATAGGTAACAATGTCGTCAAGAACGAGACTTTCACAAACCTCTCCTCCAATCAGACTACAAACGTTTCAGTATCCTTCGTACCTCCGAGTTCCGGAAGCTACTCCATGGTCATGACAGTTCACGCACAGAACGAACCGAGCTTCTTCAACACCAATGCATCAGTAACGAAGGCAGTATCTGTGGCACAAGCCGCCTGGAAGCTACCAGCACTGATAGGTGGTATAGTCGTTGCGATAGGTGTCCTATCATTCATCTACTACGATGTTACAGTAAGAAGGAAGAGACCTAGGGAACAGAAGCCACCAAAGAAACAGCTTAAAGTCTAATTTTTTTCTTTTCATATTTTATCAGATGCTTGGATTCCAAGCATCTGAAACAATTCTTCCATCGTTTTCGAGAACACTTTTACTATTTCCACTCTTTTCTGTAGATTCTCGCCGCTGTCCAAAACTGGGCAGTCTCTGTAAAACTGGTTGAAAGCACCTGCCAGTTCGTAAGAATACCTGGCTATCTTGTCTGGTCTGGAATGCTTGACGGCATCCTCAACAACCTCTGGGTATCTTGAAATTTCTCTAAGGAATTTGCTCTCTGCCTCGTTGAATTTCCATACAATTTCTGATTTCGCGCTGAGTTTGGAAAGAATTGACCTGGCCCTTGCGTAAGAGTACATCACAAAGGGTGCCGCATCCCCATCGAAATTGAGAGCCTCATCCCAGTCGAAGGTTATGGGTTTGTCAGGGGAGAACTTGACAATGTTGTATCTCACTGCTGCAACCCCAACCTTGTTAGAGATCTCCCTTATCTCCTCTTCGGTTAGATCTGTCCTTCTCTTGTTGATCTCTCCCTTTGCTATCTCTATTGCCTCGTCAATAAGGTCCCTAGTATATACGACATTTCCTTTCCGTGTGCTCATCTTGCCTTCTTTGGTCGTTATGTATGAATAAAAGACAACCCCTCCGACGTTCTTGACTTTCAGTATATCCATGGCAAACAGTATTTTCTTGTGGTATGCCTTGTGGTCCTCCCCCAAGACATTTATTGCATAGTCAAACTCAGCCGATTTCTTGAGATGGTGAGCGATGTCTCTAGTGAAATAGACAGAAGTACCGTTTGATCGTAGCAGGTACATCTTTCCATCTTTAGATTCCAGATATTTTGCACCATTGTCATCCTTCAGCAGTGGAGTCAGTTTCACTATGACATCCTTCACTGCACCGTTTAGAATGAATTCGCTCTCCCAAATGAAAAAGTCGAACTTGATCGATAGCCTCTCTAGGTCCACTAAGACGTCCTTCAGGAAAACTCTCAACCTCGCGGTCGAATCTTTTAGGAAGTTGGAATCTCCAGACTCCGCCCTCACCATGTATTCCTCAACTTTCTCCTTGTACTTGTCGAAATTTTCATACACCTTTCGGTACGACTCCGTATAATTCTCAGAGCCAAAAAGTTCTGTACCCAGAAGCAGGGCCTCCACTTGCGTTCCTATGTCATTCACATAGTATTCCGTTGTGACATTGTATCCATACTTTGCAAGGATCCTAGAAAGGGTGTCACCGATGATAGAATTCCTCACTCTGCCTATATGAAGGGGGCCAGTGGGATTAGCGCTCGTATGTTCTACGAGTATTCTATCGTTCTTCCCATCAAAGAGGAATAATTCCCCGCTCATTCCATTCTCAAGGGAGGCACGTGAAAATTGCTGGTCGTTGAAACTGACATTGACAAACTTTCCAACGGCTGAGAATGTGAAATAGTCATCGCTAAGAGACTCTATCTCCTTTTGATCAAACTTCAAACTGGTCCTTTGAAAATCGAAGGAAATATCACCGAAGCTCTTCTGGGGCCTGTAAGTCCTATAGCTTTTTTCCAGGCCATGACTAGAAAGGTAACTATCCATCTTGCCAATTGCAAGGCCATCGAACTTCTGGTACGGTTTCATTTCAGAGAGATATTTCCGGGATATTTAAAAAGCATTCAGATTCGTCTGGCTCTCCTTCCTGACTATCTTGATTCCCATCAACTTCTGGAATTCTGCGGCATTAACTGCTGCTTTGGCCTGTGCATGGTTGTTGAAATAGATGAATACCTCCTCACCCATTCCCCTCACCCTATCAACCCAAGGTGACAATTCCTGCTCTGAATAAAGATAGTCATATTTGTTCAACCTTCCTTTGAGCTCCCCCTTTCCAAACCAGAGATCAGTATTCCTTCCGTGGAACCTAATGTAGGAAAATGTCGATGTTGGATAGTAGAAATACGGGAGTCCTGGGGAGTCCACACTCACCAATGCGACGTTGAATTTCTTGAGTATACTCAAGAAAGAGGGCAGGACGGATGTGTCGAGGAAACTTCTGTTTCTCACCTCGATGGCAATTCGATAATTGGAATAGATCGAAGTGAAGAGATCTTCAAGTTTTCCGAGAATCTCTCCGTTCTTCATTGGGTCTAGGAAAGGAGACATCTGTAGGAGCGCACTGCCAAACATTCCAGAATTCTTGATAGGCAAAATGACCTTGCTCACAAATTCCCTGGCTGTCTGTATCGACTTCTCCGTAATTCCATCTGGGTCGTGAGTGACTTCCTTAGGAAATTTCAGGGAATAGAGGAAATCTTCCTTCCCTTGGACCTTGGATATCCAGGAGTTGATCGTCTTTTCTCCAGGGAATGAATAGTATGTGGAATCTATCTCGACTGTATTGAAAAATTTGTAATAGTACATAAGGTACTTGCTCTCATCCATCCCCTTAGGATAGAACGTCTCCTTCCAGTCTAAGTATTGGAATCCAGAGCACCCCAGATACAGCATTTCAATTTAATAATCAAATTTGTAATAAAATCTTTCCATAAAATGAAGGGAAAAACTATTATTGCAACCAGTTGTTATTTAGTCATGAAAAAGGTAGACCTGGGGAAAGTGGATTCTGAAGTGTCATTCAAGGTAAAGATGGAGGCCTACCTGTACATAGATGCCGGAAAGATGCTGGAGCTCGGCAAGGGTGACCCTAAAAAATTGAAGAAGTACATGGAGAACAGGGTAGAAATAATGGAAAATCTCCTTAGGGTGGCTAAGCCCTTTACGATCACCGAGGGCAAGGAAAAACTGCTGGAAGTGGTTGAGTGACACTGATTCGCGTGTCGGAAGTAATGTCAAGAAATCCGATAAAGGCAGAATCTTCTCTCTCTGCAGAAGAGGGTGCAAGAATTATGTCCAACAAGGGTATAAGCTCACTACTAATCGAGGAAGGAGAAAAGATCATAGGTATAGTTACAGAAAGAGATATGGTCACAAAGATAGCGGCGAAGGGGCTTCTGTCCGGCAATATAAAGCTCAAGGAAATAATGAGTTCACCGTTAGTCCTACTGGACGGAGATAGCCCCTTAGAGGCAGCCGCAGAATTGATGTGGAAGAAGAAAATAAGAAGGATCCCTGTTATGATCGGTACCGAAATTGCGGGGATCCTTACGGAAAATGATATCGTCAGAATATCGCCGGGTCTGATAGAGATAACAAGGGGAATCCTCGACAAGGAGAACCAGGGAATTGTCAAAGGGATACACGGAGTGTGTGATTCCTGCAACGAGTTTTCAGAAAACCTAATCTACAAGGCAAGCAACTATTACTGTGAACGGTGCTACTCGGAAAAAGCACAGATGTAAAGGTATTTTATTAAGAGGGGATAAAGAATAAGTGCAATTCGCTACGGAACTTAGTCTTTCAAGGGGAAGCGTGGAACTCCCCATATTCCTTCCAGTTGCGACTAGAGGTTTTGTAAAGGCAGTTCCGATGCAGAAGATCAATGAAATGGGAATAAAAGTGCTCATTTCCAATTCGGTACACCTTACGATTTCACCTGGACTGGAAACACTCGAGAAGACAAATGGAATCAATGGTTATACGGGTTTCAAAGGGAGCTACTTCACGGACTCTGGAGGATTTCAGATACTGAGAGAAGAGCTTGTGAAGATTGAGAAAGACGGGATCCTGTTTAAGGACAGAAAGTCGGGTAAATCAGTGAAGGTGACTCCAGAGATCAGTTCAGAGATACAGAGTAAGATAAGGTCAGATGTGGCCATGATGCTGGATGATTGCCCACCCTACGGCGAGGACAAGAAGAGGTATTCGGAGTCGGTGTTAAGAACTTATGAATGGGGAAAGAAATTCTCTGCTTTCAAGGAACCAGGACAAAAGAGATTTGGAATAATACAGGGTGGATTCGATGCCGACCTGAGGAGGGAAAGTGCAGATCTGATGACATCACTGGAATTCGATGGATTTGCGTTGGGGGGATTGAAGATCGGGGAACCCAAAGAACTGACAGATCTCGTTCTAACCAAAACCTTGCCGCTGATACCAAAAGAATTCCCGGTATATCTCATGGGAGTTGGAGACCCTATCTCAATATTGGAATATTCTGGGGCAGGAATCGGTGTATTCGACTCCACATATCCCACAAGGAACGCAAGGCATGGATTTGCGCTGACTGGTGACGGGCCTGTAAACCTCAAAAACGCAAAACATTCTTACGATCACGGCCCAATTGAACTTGGATGTTCATGCGAAACATGCACCTATTATAGCAAGACAAAACTGAGGGAGCTGCATAAGAATGAAGACCCATCATTCCAATATTTGGTAACGGTCCACAACCTGGACTTCATGCAACGCTTCATGCACTCGATAAGGAATGACCATGAAAAAGCTAAGTCAGTAGCCAAGAAATACAATAAAATCATTAACTCAGAAACTAATACCGAAAAAGTTGGGTAGGTGGCAGAGCGGCTATGCACGGGACTGCAGATCCCGACTATTGGGGTTCGAATCCCCACCTACCCTTACCCAATTGAGTAAGGAAATACTTAAATAAAGATAAATTAAGAACTCAAATGAGTCCGAATACCCGGCACAAGGTACTTTACGATGAAAGCAAAAAAGTGAGTGACTGGTATGAGAATCTTGCAGCAAAGTCTGACCTCACTGCGGACTACTATCTGAGGAACTTCGGTCTCTGGTTGGAAGGGACCAGGAAGACCAAGAATCGATAATAGCTCTCGCAAAGAGTAACTACCAGTTTTTATGATTATTGTGATAACTATAGTTAGCAATAGTAAAGTGCCCAATATCAGGGAGTCCCACAAAAATAGGCCGTGTCAGCTTGAATTTCATAGAGGGCCTAGGTGTTTTCCTACATGCTCTCCAAAGTCATTGAGATCAAGCTTACTTGCACCATAAGGGTTTCCCAAATTCATATTTATCAGTGCAGTGGGAATATTTCCGTAGGACCTGCCCTTATGCCATGAGAAATGAAAAGGTGGAGACTCCTTATATTCCCCATCATTTCCAAAATACTCCTTGTGGTAATTGGCGTTAGTTCCCCCGAATACTATTATAACCTTGGGTCGCACCAATTCAACAATTTTGGATAAAGTCTTTCTGGCCCAGTCTGTTTTGAAAAGGTCATTAACCGCCAGATTGCTAATTTCCTTGAAATCTTCTTTCGTGGGGAAAGGGAAAAGATCGGTGTGAATGGCAGTGAAGAGATCTCCTTTTTTCGAACCCTCGTAAAACGACCCCCGAAGACCATTGACAAATCCCTCAACTTTACCTCCATCTTTAATTCCAAACCATCCGCTATAAGGGTTAGCCTCGAAATAACTGTTGTAACTGTCTATGATCTTTTCTAGTAATTTCTTGTTACCCAGGAGTGATTCTAGATCTTCTTTACCGCTCAAGGCTGCGAACCTTGGTTTTTTGAGTGGCTCCCGACATACTCTTTCATTATTTCGTTCTAAGAATTCACATCGTGAAGGATTGGCCCCGATGGTCAGAACCTTCTCTTTTGGTGAATTAAAGTTCCCGAACCATAGGACAGGCGGAGCTATATCAATGAGCTCCCTTTTCCATTCCGATTTTTCCCACAGTTCTAAATTCTTCTTGATTGCTTCTATGAGTATTGGCATTGCCTTCTCATAACTCATTTTAATCTCTCCCAGAAATTCGGCATCGCAAATATATTGCTTCCGCTTGGCTGGAGACTGTTGATTTCAGATTGATCCCAGGGAACAGGGTTCATACGAAGGAAATTGTTAATTTGATATAAGGTTATTCTCAGGTTTAAAATCTGTCTCTTGGTAATGCTCATGTCTTGCTCCTCCATTGCGTTCTCCAGTAGTCATTGAGGCAGAGAGGCGCATCTCCTCCTATCATCCTTTCAATGAGCCTTTCATCATCAGTTTCGCAATACATTCTCACGAACGAAGATAAGGTTCCAGGATTCACAACACCTACCATAAGGCTGTCATCCTCTAAATGCATCTTTGAAAGCTTACTGACCCACAATGGTGCATTTTTGTAGAAATCATCTATGCTGAAATCGGAATTGAATGTTTTTGCGAGTACATCGTTCCTAATTGTTCTCCATGAGAAACTTCCGCCCATGTCCTTACCTTCCTTACCAAGGAGATATATAGAACCAAGGTCTGATTGGGAGAATGGTTCAGAGTCCATAATGAAATCTATCTTTTCGCGATCGTCTCCTTCAGGATCGATCTTGGAGATGGATATCATTGTGCATCTCAGAGTCGCCTGACCTGATTCGGAGACAAAGGACGAAATATCCGCAAATTGCTCTTCTCCCACTGAAACCATAGTTCTCCTTCCTCTAGTTTCTCCAGTAGGGTTAATAAGCGTGACCTCAAGGTCAACCGTTTTCAGTCCGTTTATTTGGATTGCATGGAAGTCCTGGATTGTATTTTCGATGTCCTCTCTGTCCACCCTTATAACTGTCGATCCCACGGATCCCCTGAAGAGTGTTTCTGATCTCACCATTCCAGAGGCGAGGGCGAACTTATTGCGAAAATTTGAGGATGGAGATATGGAATCGGGTGCTGGATAGGTCCAACGGGATGCGAGACGAATGGCGATTGATTTTCTATAGAGAGTTCCCAGACTTCTTGGTATCGAATGAATGAAGAACCACCCCAGGTTTATGTAATTTCCCTCTCCATGCTCGAATAGATTTGCGTAATACACCCCGCTTTCACTCTTGAAGTGCTGAGTTGCCGATTTCCGGTCGACTTCGTACGAAGGTAGATCGATCTTTCCAAAACGATCCTCTTCTGGCAGGTAGATTAAGTGGGATGAACTTGATGTCGGGTAGCCGAAGTTAAGGCTATCCCTCAGGACCTGATTCACCGAATGCAGTTCCACCTTGCAAATTGGAAAGAAGAGTTTGTAGGGGCTAGGTATAGGCATCACTTATCACCCTCCCACAAGAAATCTCATCTACGTCGCCCTGTGCGTATCGCTAACAACCAAATTACTCCCGCTACAATCCAAGGCGTGTATGTTTCAAGCTTCCTGCGGTTTCCGACGCTCATGTTCCTGTTAATGATAAGCACTATCGCCTGTATGAACAGTACCAGGAGGATGGCTCCAATCATTATCTCGGATATCCACACGAATGTTGTGGCAAACAGCCAGAATAAGAGGTTATAATAGGGAGCATTGATGTAGTTCACATAGGCATAGAGCAGGAGGAAGCCGATTGAAGAATAGATCACCATTTTCATACGGTAACATTTGAGCACGCGCCTGTTGCTTGCGTAGCTGTTTGGCAGCCACTCATAAGCCCATCCATCTACTTTTCCTTTTACAAATAGGGGCATCATCAAAGTTACTATAGTGACAAATATGAATGCACCCATAGCAGTGAAACGCCCTATAAGCAGAGTCACCGCTATTATCACCATTCCCCATCCGAATATCCCTTTCCAACTTAACATATTTTTTCACCCATATTTTGTAAGCAACATAGAAGACGAATAGGGGCTGTAGAGAATGATTCTTAATTGAGATAAAAATGCGTTTCATTAACAGATTAATCTAGAAAGTTATTTGTCATGATGATAGAAGTAAACATTCATTACTGCCGATAATGTTTTAATGACCTGCAACGGGAACTTCTTATGTTCAATTTCTGATGAAAAACTCAGTTATATTTGTCTTCCAGACTTACTGCTAGTTATTTACAGTCTAATATTTGAATGTTATTTCCAATACAAAGAGAAAAGTGCTTAAGTACTAAACTGTAAAGAGAATTAACCGCACAACGATGTTTCATCGATCATTGGTTTTTGATCTGCACCAGCTGAATTTGGGACACTTATTCGAATATTCTTTTACTAAATTGTGTTTACAACTCGTAAAACTTAAAAACTATGGTTACCTATAGCTATGTATGGTAACTACCATTCAGATTGATGAGAGAGTCAAAGCCAAGCTCGATGAGCTGAAAATTCATCACAGGGAATCTTACAACGAGTTGATTTCGAGGCTGATTGCTTCCTCGTCTCCGGAAGTTGCAGACAGAGAATCACTTATAGAAACTCTAGAAATATTATCTGATCCAGAAATGATGAAGGGAATAGCAAGGGGGATCAAAGATTTCAAAGAAGGTCGAACTAAACCCCTTAGAGAAATAAAGAAGGAATTGCACTAAATATGTCATATGAGGTCGTCCTCACTGCTGAAGCTGAGGAATTTCTTAAGAAGCATGATATCTCAGTAAGAAGGAGAATTGAAAACAAACTTTTGATGCTGGAGAAAAATCCGGAGCTTGGAAAACCACTTGCTGCCATACTGAGAGGTTTGAGGAGTTTAAGAATTGGGGATCACAGGGTCATATACCATATAAAGAACGCCGAATTGATCGTCCTAGTAATCAATATAGGCAATCGGAAAAATGTGTATTCATAGACTCCTAGTGTTTGCAGGATGAATCAATTCGTATAAGAATAGGTACTCTCGATTAATTTTTTACTGGGTACCCACCTACCATTTTATAAAAATACTTTAATAATAACGACCACGAACCAAAATGATTTGAAAAGCGACTAATTTCGAATTCAAGTGTTGAAATGTTTTATAAGATTTTCCTCCCTAATATTGGAAATCTCCTCCTCTGGTTTCAGATGTGCTCTTACGAAAACCATAAGATCATAAAGCATACTATTCAAACCTCGTCCTTGGTCCGTCAGCCAATACTCAGTCTTAATTGGGGGAGTACTTGCCACTACTTTTTCAATGAGCCCTGCTCTTTCCAGATTCTTTAGTTGATCCTTGAATTTGGACTCTTTAACATTATTGCTGTTGGGGATAATTTCAAAGGTGGAAAATATTCGGTGGAGAGTAAAATTTCAGCAAAAATTTTGCAAAACTCGTCCATTGTACTAGCCAAGAAGATAATAACATTTTTTATTCTATAAGTGATTTTCCAGTTGGGTGCTTGAAGACGCACATAAAACTATTCATACCGGGACCTACCGAAGTGAGGGAAGACGTACTCAGGGAAATGACAAAGCCACAAATTGGTCACAGGACCAAGGAGATGTCTGAATTATATGAAAGAATTCATAACAATCTACAAAAATATTTTAACACCAAAAACGAAGTCATGGTATTCACCGCCTCCGGGACAGGGATGATGGAGGGAAGCATAAGGAACACGATTCAGAGTGATGTCCTTCATTTGACCAACGGCTCGTTCAGTGAAAGGTGGCTCGAAGTTTCGAAAGCAAACGGAAAGAATGCAGACTCCATTAAATATGAATGGGGTGTAGCGCCTAAGGCGATGGATCTAGAAGAAAGATTGGCAGGAAAGAGATACGAAGGTATTGCTCTCACCCATAACGAAACTAGCACGGGCGTCAGAACTCCGATAGAAGATTTCTACAAAATTGCTCACGAACGCAACTCGCTTTTTCTGGTAGACGCTGTGAGCTCTCTTGCTGGCGATACTATAGATGTAAACAAGACCGACGTGATTTTTGCATCTTCACAGAAGGCATTTGGGCTTCCTCCAGGATTGGTGATTACATTCATCAGTCCGGAAGCAATGGAAAAAACAATGACCGTTAAGGGAAGAGGATACTACTTTGATTTTATCTCCATGAAGGAGGATTATGATGCACGAAAGCAGATTCCTGCTACACCTGCAATTCCACTTTTCTACTCTCTGGACTATCAACTGGAAAGAATGCTTCAGGAGGGAAGAGAAAATCGATTTAGACGGCATAAGGAGATGGCTGCAATGGTTCAGGAGTGGGGGAGAGAAAATTTTTCTTTGTTTGCGGAGCCAGGGTACGAATCTGTAACTTTGACAGTAGTGAATAATACCAGGAACTTAAATATAGAAAACGTGAGGAAATTGCTTCGTTCAAAGGGTATGGAAATCTCGAACGGGTATGGAAAGCTAAAGGAGAAAACGTTCAGGATAGCCCATATGGGTGACTTGACCCCCGTGGAAGTGGGGGAACTGCTAAATGCAATGGACGAAATAATCGGGTTGAAACAATGAGAATTTTAATATCAGACCAAATCCACCCTGAGGGGGTCTCTTATTTGAAGAGTGCAGGATTCGATGTAGAGGAGAAACTCGACCTCAGGAATGATGAACTGATGAAAGAGATCCCAACCTATGATGCATTAATCGTGAGAAGCAAGACAAAGGTTACAAAAGAAATTATCCAAGCAGGAACGAATCTGTTGGTTATTGGTAGAGCTGGAGTCGGTCTCGACAACGTAGATGTTGTCTCCGCAAAGGAGAGAAATATCAAAGTCCTTAACACTCCCGACGTAAGTACAACATCTGTTGCAGAGTTGGTAATGGGGTTCATGATATCAGCAATGAGACACATTCCGCAGGCGACTGCGTCAATAAAATTAGGTGAGTGGAAAAAAGAAAGGTTCGCAGGAAAAGAACTCGCCGGTAAGACACTCGGAATTGTAGGTATAGGGAGGATTGGAAACGCTGTAGCAAAGAGAGCAGCAGCTTTCGACATGGAAGTCATTGGATTCGATCCATACGTGAACAACTCAGAAAGAATACAAAGCGTAAATTTCGACACACTACTGAGTAAATCGGATGTGGTATCATTTCACGTTCCCCTAACGGAGAGTACTTATCACATGCTGTCACTAAAAGAGATAAAGAAAATGAAGAAAGGGGTAGTGATCATAAATGCTTCGAGGGGAGGGATCATAGACGAGGAGGGACTGAAGCAGGGGCTCGATGAAGGAATAGTGGGAGCCGTTGCGCTAGACACATTCGAGTTCGAAAAGCCTTTTTCAACGGTACTGGCTGGTTACGAAAACTTCATTGCAACTCCTCACACTGGGGCCCAGACGGAGGAGGCACAAAGGAGGGCAGGTATAGAAATTGCCAAGGTACTTGTTAACTATCTTAGGGACAATAAGAGCTGAATTTATGGTTGAAGTTCTACCATTCAAAGGATTGGGGTTCAAGCCCGGTAATCTTAAGGAAATCATAACTGAGCCCTATGACAAGATACCAAATGACCTGCAAAGGACATACTACGAACGCAGCGAGAACAATTTCATACGACTGAACCTTCCTACTAGTACTGACCCCTACAATTCCGCCAAAAAAACACTCGAAGAATGGAGAAATAATGGGACACTGAAGGAGGATCAGTCGCCGTTCTTTTATCAATACATCGAAGAATTCAACCTATATGGAGTAAAGAGGAAAAGGAGCGGACTGTTTGCCATAGTAAGATTGGAGGATTATGATGAGAAAAACATATTTCGGCATGAGAGGACATTCTTGAACCCCAAAGACGATAGATTGAAAATGCTCAGAGCAACACAAACAGATCTGGAACCGATTCTCTTCCTGTATGACGATGTTAACATGGAAGTGATGAAGATAATCGACTCAGTGGAGAAAGAGAACGAGTCTGATTTTGTGGACGAAAACGGAACAAGGCATATCCTCAAAAGATTTGAGTCTCCTGAAATTACATCCTTTTTTAAACAGAAAAAACTTGTAATTGCAGATGGACACCACAGGTACGAATCTGCATTGGCATACGGCAAGGAAATGGGATTCACTGGTGGCACCGGATATGTGATGGCTGTACTTGTGAACAAGTATGATCCGGGTTTGGTTGTCATTGCTACCCATAGAGTGGTACAATCTGGAACTCTTCCCGCTGAAAAACTTCTAGAAGGGCTGAAGGAGAACTTCGTGATAGAAGAAATAGATAAGAGGGAAGTTTTAGATCCACTGAGGAGCGATATCATATTCTACTACAAGGACCACTATTTTTCCCTTACCCCTAATGAGAATTTGCTAGCTTCATTGACTAACGTAGAGAAGCTCAATGCTTCATTACTAAACATGTTGATTGTTCCCCAGATCGCTAAATTATCAGGGGGAAATCCTATCACATATACCAGAAATGCTTCCGACGCCATTAGAAAAGTCGATGATGGTGAAGCTCGATACGCATTCTTATTGAAACCCATTGATCCAGGTAAGGTATGGGAAGTAGCTATTGAGGGGAAAGTTATGCCAGAAAAGTCAACCGATTTTTTTCCAAAGCTCGCATCAGGGTTGAAAATGTTTCGGTTGAATTAGTGATTGTTGAAAGCATCCTAGGTTTATTCGGTACCGGTTAAGAGCCTGAAGAAAAAGAATTTCGGAATGAGGAGGAGAGGTTGGAAATTAGTTATAACAATGTGAGTAATCTCTACGCTCAATAGTTACTGTTTAAGATAACCCACAATATTCTTTCTTTAACGAATACAGAGTTGATTAAACCAGAACAATACATTTATTTGAAAGTCTATATCTAACATTGTGAATAGTTCGATCAAGGATGGGGTCTGGAAGATCATTGCAACCATTGCTATTTCGGTAGCAGTCCTTTATGCTGCAAGTTTTCTCCTCAGATACTACTCAAACTCCTACCCACAGTTAATAAGGTACCATTATCTCAGTTATATCCAGGACGCAATCGCAGCAGTTATCGCCGTCGGTCTTGCGATTGCAGTGGTCAGGATCATTGGTCACCTAATTAGTTCCTATGCAGAAAAAACCGAGGGGAGGAGGAACCTTAGAGGTGTTTTTATTCTTATACGGATTGTAATCTATGCGGCTGTAATATTCTGGTTCCTTTCTTATATTGGAATCAACCTTGCTGGAGCACTTGTTGGTGGTGCGATTGGAGGAATAGTTATAGGCTTTGCAGTTCAATCAATAGCCTCGAGCATTCTTTCTGGAATAATGATAACTGGTGGAGGATTTGTGAGACCAGGAGATGCTGTTTCAGTTTATTCCTGGCTATTTGGACAAACTATAACCGGAAAAGTCGAAGAAGTAAAGTTGCTCCATACCAGAATCAGGAACTCTTTAGGACAAACTTTCTTGCTCCCAAACGGTGCGCTATTTGGGAGTACGATTTTCACACCACTTGGGATAGGGAGGAATCTTTCGTTTGCTCTTACCGTATTAATGCCTGCAGATATCCCAGCAGATAAACTAGTGGAGAAAGTAAAGTCAGCGTTGCAAGATGCTTCAGTCAAGCTTACGGATTTCACAGCAGACATCTATCTTATTGCAAAGAACAGCGGATCAAACACATTCTCAGTCGTGATCAAATTCTCAGAAATCGAAAAACTATCATCATATCAGGATTTAATAAACACGATTTTCGATAGAGAGTACTGGGTTATCAAGAACACCGCGATGATCGGCAAAAAGTAGTATACTCAGGGGCTGAATTCCTTTGTGATACTCAAATCAATGTCCTGTTATTCCGTGTTTAATGTACACCTAATTTGTTTGGAGCCATAGGTCATTCACCTCTTTTAATCTGCATCCGCTGTCTCAAACATACCACCGGTATCACTTATATGCCCAAGTTTGCATCACCAAAGTATGAAACTTCTTATAGAGGGGGAATGGAGAGAATCCAGCTCAGGTCTGATGCAGGACAAGATAAATCCCAGCACGGGTGAAAAGATGGCTGAATTCCCACTTGCAACGAAAGATGATGTGGGGATGGCTATCTCTGCCGCTGCAGACGCATTCGAAAACTGGTACTATGCTGCTTCGAAGGAGCGGGGTAGAATTCTGTTCAAAGCTTCTTTACTCATTGAGGGAAGAAGAAAGGAGCTTGAGGATATCCTGATATCAGAGAATGGCAAACCTTCCCTCGAAGCAAAGGAGGAAGTAGACGGAGTCATAGACCAGATCAAGTACTACTCTGGATTCGAGCGGAAGATTAGTGGAGACTTGCTCGAAGGTCCCGGAAGTGAGGAAAAACTTTTCTTGCACAAAGTACCCTATGGAGTTGTAGTGGCACTCACGCCCTGGAATTTTCCAGCTGCCATGGTTGCCAGAAAACTGACCCCTGCCCTTCTGACCGGGAATACTGTCGTTCTAAAACCAAGCAGTGACACTCCTCTTTCTGCAGAGTGGATTGTTAGGAGGTTCACAGAGGCCGGAATACCAAATGGAGTACTTAATCTCGTCACTGGAAAGGGATCTGAGATAGGTGACTACATAGTTTCCCACAAGAAGGTTTCGTTAGTGAGCATGACGGGCTCCACTGAGACCGGGCAGAGAATAATGAAGAATGCAAGTGCAAATATGGCCAAACTGATTCTGGAACTTGGGGGGAAGGCACCATTCATAGTGTGGAAAGACGCAGACATTAAGAATGCGATCAAGACTCTACTCTGGGCAAAATTCTGGAATGCTGGACAATCCTGTATTGCTGCAGAGAGACTTTATGTCCATTCTGATATTTATTCGAATTTCATAAACAAGCTGCAACATGCACTATCCAAAATGAAAGTAGGGGACCCCAGGACATCCGATATGGGCCCTTTGATAAACAAGGGTGCATTGAACAACATGAAGGAAATTGTACAAGATTCGGTATCGAACGGAGGCAAAGTTATCTTTGGTGGAGAGCAACCAGAATTGAAGGGAAAATTTTCAAAAG
>JAMCQR010000058.1:0-4338 GCA_023379555.1 Thermoplasmatota archaeon
GAGTTCTGTTCATTGAGAGATGTTTTATATTTTCATTGGATTAAGCTTAGCTCCGGTAGTGTAGACCGGCCAAGCATATGGGGCTCTCAATCCCACGACCCGGGTCCAAATCCCGGCCGGAGCATTATCCAAGCTTTTTTTTGAATTTCATAAGCTTGCTTGATAGTTTTCTAACGCGCATCATAAATTCTCATCTTGGACCTTTTTCTCTGGAATCCTAGAGGTGGACTGGAAACGAACAGTCTTGGTTACTCAAGTGAAATCACCTGAAATTGAGAAATGAAATGTAAACCTACTAGTTGGGAATCCATGTGACTTAGGGCCAGACCAGGAGAATAGGGAAACCTACTCTTCCTGTGATTTCTCTTACTTCCCCGATCCTGAAATGAATACCAGATTTTCAGAAAAATTTCTTTTTGATTGCTCCATTTACTTTCTGCATTACGTCCGGGGAAATTTCTGCCATTCCATGCTTTGATTTAGCGTGCTCTGCTATCAATGGCATAAGTTCTTCTTTGGTCGGCGCTTCTGTCGCAAATCCGCAATCCAAGCCAACATCACCACACTTGAATGTATATTTGGCCATATTTATCTATAATATTGTTGAATAAAAGTGTTTTGTTGGCCATATGGATTCAATTCCTTGGACTGCAGTTCTAAATCCTTTTTTACGAGGTAGGGATATAACCTTAATGGAAAGACCTTCCTGGGACGAATATTTCATGAGAATGGCCTTTATGGCTGCCACTAGGTCAAACTGTGTCAGAAGAAAGGTGGGAGCCGTCATAGTCAAAGAGAAGAGGATCATGTCGACGGGCTACAATGGCCCACCAAGAGGGGCCCTGCACTGCGACGAAGCTGGGTGCCTTCGAGATCAGCTGAAAGTACCTGCAGGAGAGAGGAGAGAACTGTGCAGAGGCCTTCACGCAGAACAGAATGCAATCATTCAGGCCGCCTATAACGGCACGGCAATCAAAGATAGCATAATTTACGTAACGACCCATCCTTGTTCAGATTGTTCGAAGATGATCATAAACGCTGGGATAAAGGAGATCATATTCTCAGAAGGGTACCCGGATGAACTCTCTGAATTGATGTTGATAGAGAGCGATATTGAAACCCGAAACTACGATGTTTCGAAGGAGTTCAAGGAACTGCTGTTTGGACGCAACGTAGAACTGATTCATAAGGCAGTAGATTAGTCCAATCGATAGAAAATTGGTCCCGAGTAAGAGACCGAGAGGTATCAGAATGTATCCAGTTTATCTTTTATCTCCAGATACTTGTTTTCAATTTTCTTGGTCTGCTCAGGGGTGAGTCTCCATCCGTTCGATTGTAGGTTTATTGTCGCCTGATCTCTGTTCTTTGCTCCAGGTATGGGAATGACATTCCCCCTCGAGATCAGCCAGTTAAGTGCGAGTTGAACGACCGAATGGCCGGTCTCTAGCGAGATATCTCTGAGTACAGAAAGGAATGGTGCGATCAACCTAATGTTCTGTTCCGAGAACAACTTGTTGCTCTTTCTGACATCACTTGGCTCAAGGTTCGAGTAATCGTACTTGAAAGTGAGCAGTCCCTGGGCAAGGGGTGAATAAGCAATTACGCTTATTTTCTCCCTGTTAAGATACGGAAGCATTTCTTCTTCGATCTCCCTCTGAATAATGTTGTACCTCACCTGATTGGAGACAATGTCCAAATTCGATAGGTAAGATCTGGCCTCTTCGATCTGGCAAATGCTAAAATTTGACAGTCCAATGTATCTAATCTTTCCATCATTGGCCATTTTCTCAAGCGTCTTCATGGTATCTTTCAGTGAAATGTAAATGTCTGGCCAGTGGACCTGGTACAGGTCGATGTAATTCGTATTCAATCTCTTTAGACTTCCATCCAGTGCTCTTTCTAGGTACTCCGGTTTCAAGTGGCTTCCGGATGCTTTTGTCGCTATGATAATCTCATCTCGAATGTCCTTTATTACCTCACCAATAACTGATTCCGAATGGCCATCACCATAAACTTCCGCAGTGTCGATGAAATTCAATCCCATTTCTATAGAGGTCAAAATTGCATTCTTCACGTCCGAGTCAACAATTTTCCCCCAACCTTTTGCCCCCGCCTGCCAGGCGCCAAGTCCAATAACGGAAACTTTTAGATCAGATTTTCCGAGGTTCGTATATTCCATGCTCCGACATAATAGGTTTTATAATTAACTTTCGTTTATTGGCTAAAACCCAGATGAAAATCATAAAAAATTCAGCAGTCCTTTCTCAGGAATATATTCCTGAAAATATCATCGCACGGCAAGAGTATATCACACGCCTCAAGGAACTTATACGCGTAAACAACGTATCCTCCTCTTTCGTGATAAGGGGAAATCCAGGTACGGGGAAAACTCTGATCGGAAAATATTTGCTGAGAGAGCTCAGGGAATTCAAGGGGGCTTACGTTAACTGCTACGTCAATCAGTCAGACAGGGCCATAATCTCCACCATTCTGGCCAATCCCAACATAAGGCTACCAGAACTAGGAAACACTCGCTCTGAATCTCTTTCCAGTCTGCTGTTCAGAGAACTACCGGACAAGAACAACCTGATAGTTCTTGACGAATCTCAATCACTGAAACGTATCCACAGCCAGATAGTTTACATGCTTTCGAGGAGCAAGGAACTCGGTGGTCCTGTGGTGAAATTGGTTCTACTCTCGATGGAGGAACCAGAAATGTATCTCGACAAGAGTACGCTCTCTGGGCTGGGTAAGTACAACAGAATCCCACTCAAGGAGTACGATTCCAATGAACTGTATCTGATTCTAAAAGACAGAGCAAGCAATGGTCTTTACGAAGGTTCATACACGGAGTCTGCCCTTAACAGGATTTCAGAACTACTGGAAGAAAATGGCAGTGCACGGGTTGCCATAGAATTGCTCAGGAATTCCGCGCTATATGCAGAATCGAGGAACGTTTTCTTGGACGAAGACGAGGTTCTTCAGGCATACAGGGACTTCTCCCCTCCACTCGAGGAAAGCTCGCTCATCAATCTTGACGACGACGAGATCGAACTCCTGAAATCGTTGCTTGAGTCTTTCAGCAATGAGAATGGGTTCAAGACATCAGACTTGAAGAATTTGGGAAACGGGATGAGCGACGCGAAGATCTACAAGTTTCTTAAATCGATAGAACTCTCAGGCTTGGTAAAAAAGAGCAGGATCGGGAAGGGATATTCTGGAGGTGTAGAGAATGAATATATACTTAGAGTCTCACCGCAATTCCTGCTTGCAAAGCTGAATATTATGGAAAAGTCAAAGGAGACCTTCCAAAAGGAAGGATGAAAGTACTATAGAGTTATACGTTCCCAAATCAAAAAGCTTATATATTGTCATATCAATGTCATTAATATGTCAGACAATTTTAAAGTTATTGGTATAGGAGGTGCTGGAGTCAACATTGTAAAGGCTCTTGGATATAGCAATTCAGATTACATAGATTCATCCAACTTCGATTCATTAGAGGAAATTTCACAGTTTGTTGGGAAACAAGAAAGGGATCAAAGAGTGGTTATCGTCTCTTCTCCCGCAGGAGAATTCTCTTCTACCGTTCTTAAATTCGTCTGCAAAGCTCTAAACTCAAAGGGAAACAAGGTTTTCCTAGTAGGAATAATGCCATTCCACAGCGAGTCCCCGGAAAGAAAGAAAAGGGGATATGGAGTACTAAAGGACCTTAGAAGGATAGTCGATTTTTCTGTAATAGTTGAAAACGAGAACTTTGCATCAGCAATGAGTGAATATTCCTGGGTTCAGGCAATGTCAAGAATTAATGACTATGTTAACGAGCTTGTGAAGGGTTTCTTATCACGGGAAGAGCCATATATATCGGATCCAGAAATGAAGGAACTAGCACCAAACACAAGAGCTGTTCCCAGTTAAAATCCCTTTAATGGATTCTCCACACCAGAACTCATCCTTTTGTTACGGGTAATGCATTTAAGTTGGATTGCAATTCCAACTCAAAGATGCAGGCAAAGGAGTCAAAACTCGGAGGAACACCACTCATTCACGCCAAGAAGCTCGGAGATTTCTTAAAAGTCGACCGACTTTATGTGAAGTACGAGGGTACGAACCCCACTGGAACACAGAAGGACCGGCCGGCTTCGCTACACGTCAGGAAGGCACTCGAAGAAAAGTACGATACAATTGTGGTAGGTAGCTGTGGAAATTACGGGGCGGCAATTGCTCATTATGCCTCTCTGTGCGGTTTGAAGTCGAGGATATATGTACCGAAAGAATTCCATTCACCACGACTTGAAGAAATAAAAAGGATGCGTGGAGCAGAATTGATACTCGTTC
>JAMCQR010000058.1:5079-21400 GCA_023379555.1 Thermoplasmatota archaeon
ACTCTGTGCTTAGGATAGTTGTTCTCGATCAGACTCTGACGGAATTTTTCTATCAACCTATCGTTTTCTCTTCTGCTGATTGTTTCTGTCTTCTTTTTCTTGCCTCTACCAAACATTTCGTAGAACAGGATTGCAGCCGCACTCGAGACGTTCAATATAGGATATTCATCATCTGCAGGAATATGAACGAAGAAATCGCACATTCCAAGTTCCTCATTAACCAAGCCGATATCTTCACGTCCAAGTACAATTCCTATTTTACCCTTTATTTCAGAAGTCAATCTAACAAACTCCTTTGGTTCAAGATAATTGCGTAGTACCTCCTTCGGAGAATCACTCTTTACACCGGAAGTCCCTACAACATAATCCAATCCCTTGATTGCATCCTGGAGCGAACTCACCATCTTGCATTTGGAAAGGATCTCGTTTCCCTTCATTGAACGAAACAAATCCTCACTAGGAATTCTGTTAATGTTTACCACAGTCAGATCCTCGAGTCCGAAGTTCTTCATGAGTCTTGCAATCGCTCCTAGGTTTCCTGGGTTCTTTGGTTCAACAATTATTATTCTCACTGATTGCACAATCTTAATTTTGAACGCAAATAAACATTTTTACAACCCTTTGAGCAGAAACCCCCACGCCTTCAGGCAGGGGATGAATGCGAACGTTTATCAATAACGAGCGGATTGTATAAACTGTGATTAAGTGCTTCAAAGTGCGATTGTATCTTAATGAAGAACAGACGATTCTCCTTGAAAAGCACTTTGGATCATGCCGTTTTGTGTGGAATCATTTCCTTGAGGTCAGGAATAAATATTATGCAGAACATAGAGACGATAAGAAGAAGGGACTGACCGTCTTTGACACCATGAAGATGCTCACGGTATTGAAGAAGGAATACACATGGCTGAACGAGATCAATTCCCAGAGCCTTCAGCAATCCCTTGTGAAACTTGACAAGGCATTCAAATCATTCTTCAAACATTATACCGATTATCCAAATTTCCGTTCAAAGAAAGGCAACCAGTATTTTGTCGTACCCTCTGGATTCAAGACCGTTGGAAACAGGCTGATCATGCCGAAATTCCTCGATGGAATAGAATACAGGGATAAGTCCCCCATTCCACAGGATATCAAGCAGATTGTTGTGACAAGGGACGTGGATCGGTACTATGCATCAATCCAATATGAAGCCGATGAGGTACTCCAGAAGGGAGCCGGTACCGTCGGAATAGACGTGGGAATAAAGGCATTCGCAACCATGTCGGACGGGTTGCAAGTTGAACCATTGAATTCTTTGAAGAGAAATGAAAAGAGGCTAAAGAGACAGCAGAAGAAGCTGTCAAGAAAGAAGAAAGGTTCAGAAAACAGGAAGAAGCAAATTGTGAGAGTGCAGAAAATACATCAGCAGATCAGGGATGCGAGAACGGACTTCAGCCACAAGGTATCTACTGCGATAGCCAAGCATTATGGTACCGTTGTGATTGAAGACCTGAACGTAGCAGGAATGGCAATGAATCACCATCTTGCTAAGAGCATAACGGACCAGGCATGGTACCAGTTCGAGACCATGCTCGCATATAAGATGCAGTGGAGAAAGGCAGAACTCATAGAGATCGGAAGGTTCGATCCGTCATCGAAGCTCTGTTCAAAGTGCGGCAGCATGAAGCATGGTCTGAAACTGTCGGACAGGACATACCACTGCGATGTCTGTGGTCTCACCATGGACCGCGATGTGAATGCATCGATAAACATCCGCAACATCGGTCTCATACAAGTAGGGAAGGGCATTCCCGAATTAACGCCTGTGAAAAGTGCTACAGCGGCGGAACTCCAGTCTGGAGGTCTACGCGTTGCCACTCTATGAATCAGGAACCTGTGTTCCGAAAGGAACCCCACACCATTTATGGGTGGGAGGATGTCAGTCAAGGAAGTGTTCAAGCCCGATGGACGGGGAGAAATTCCTGTTTACGCTTTCAAGATTCGGGATAAAGTTGGGACTTGGACCCACAATAGCTCTTGCTGAATCCCTCGGTAATCCACAGGATAGCTTCAAGAGTGTTCACGTTGCGGGCTCTAACGGGAAGGGGTCTACAACAACTCTAATCTACAGAATTCTAAAGAGAAAATATGCGACGGGTATTTACACATCTCCGCATATTAGAAGATTCAATGAAAGAATAATCGTAATGGATAAGGAGATACCGTCGACATTCATTGATGAGTTCGTCTCCAATCACACTTCCAAAATAGAATATAACGGGGAAGAGACTCAGCTTACTTTCTTCGAATATACCACAAACATGGCCTTCGATTATTTCAGGAAGAGTAATGTACAGATAGCCGCAGTTGAAGTGGGACTTGGAGGAAGACTTGACTCTACGAACATAGTGTCACCGGAGGTGTCTGTGATTACGAGCATCTCACTGGAACACGCTGATAAACTTGGTGGAAGCATCGAATACATTGCACGAGAAAAAGGTGGGATAATCAAAAAAGGAAAGCCCGTCGTTTTGGGCAAAATGCCTGATAGCGCTAATTCCATCTTGCGCTCGATTGCAAAGCAGAATGATGCTGAAGTTAAGGACATTGTAAATCTAGAAGTTAGAAACCTGAATTTCTCATTTTCCGGTACCAGATTTGTGGTAGACACCCAGATGGACACCTACGAAGTGGAGCTGAAAGCACTCGGGGAGCACCAGGTCAGTAACTCAATTGCAGCTATCCTTGCTTGTGAATCTATCAACGAACAGCCGAGCAAGAGTGAGATTACGCAAGGATTGAAGGAGGACCAGATTCCAGGTAGATTCGAGGTCAGAAGATCTGACCCCTTATTGATCCTTGATGGCGCTCATAACTCCGAAGCTTCAAGGATCCTTAGTTCAAACATCAGAAGATATTCTGTGAGGGATCCACTTATCGTGCTTGGGGTTCTACGGGACAAGAATAGCTACAACATACTCCAGAACTTATCTGAGGTTTCTGATAGTATACTGATAACGGAACCTAATGAACCAGAAAGGAAAAAAGATGGTGAAGAGTTGAAAAAAGAGGCAAAACTTTTCTTCAAAGAAGTCTATGTCAAAAAGATACCTTCTGAAGCACTGGAGGAAGCATTAAAGGCAAATAGAAATACCATAATTACTGGGTCCCTCTATCTGGTTGGGGAGATGGAACTGTTGCTTGACGAGAAAGATAAATCAAAAACGGTTCCAGTGGAAATGGAGGAGGCTGGAAACGCTACTGGCCCAGTCAAAAAGAAACCAGATGATAATCAGTTTCCAATGGAAATATAGGGGTAGCAAGACAGCCCCAGATATTTAGTCGTTTTGGTACAAGACATGATAAGAAACGGTTTTAATACGGTTACTTTTCTCTTACCATATCATGGGAAGTTCATCCAAAAATTTATTTGAAAAATTCTCGAATGACTCCTTAATCGTTAAGGGGCAGAGGCAGGCATTAGAGCCTGGCTTCATACCTGAAAGACTTCCCCACAGAGAAAAGGAAGCGGAACTCTTGGCCGAGATTCTATCACCATCACTCAAGAATTACAAACCATCGAATGTGATAATTTTTGGAAAACCAGGGGTCGGAAAAACCAGCGTTGTCAAATTCGTCGAGAGTGAAATTTCTAAAGCTATGCAGTCAAGACTTGATTCGAAAATAAAACTCATCGACATCAACTGTGGCGTAGTTGACAACCCATATGGTGTTCTCCTCGCTGTAGGGGATGGCCTGCTTGAATCTTGGGAAGAAAAGCTTCCATTTACCGGCTGGCCACTCGATAAACTCTATAACACCGTTCTAGAAAAAGTCAAAAATTTCGCAGGCATCACAATCGTCGTACTGGACGAAATAGACAAGCTTGTAAAGAAGAGTGGGGACTCGGTACTCTATCAATTATTGAGGATTAACGAAGTTACAAGCGAGGGCAGAGTATGCCTCTTAGGAATCAGCAACGACTTGCGCTTCACAGAGTATCTTGACCCTAGGGTAAAGAGCCGGCTCATAGAGGAGACAATGGTCTACAACCCATACAACGCTTCCCAGATCTATGACATATTGAGAGACAGATCGCTCTATGCAGGTATAGCGGACTCGATAGACGAGTCTGCAATGAAGACCTGTGCCGCGCTTGCAGCTCAGGAGCACGGTGACGCAAGAAGAGCAATCGACATGCTCAGAATCGCGGTTGAACTGACGGAGAAAGGCAACAGCAAACGAATAGAAGACAATACGATATATGAGGCAAAGAACAAGCTGGAAAGGGATGTTGTAGTTGAAACGGTTTCGACTCTACCGCTACACAGCAAACTAGTTCTCTTCTCAATCTCGCTCATAAACGAAATTAAAAATGGTGGGAGTTCAAACATGGGTGAATTTTACGACTTATACGAGCGCATCGCAGATAGGATGGGAATCAGTAGCCTCACACAGAGAAGAGTTGCGGACATAATAGGTGAACTTACCAATCTCGGACTTATAGACTCGAAGGTACAGAGTTTTGGCAGATATGGGCGGACGACCACAGCGACCCTAAATTACAGTTCCTCAAGGATGAAGGACATAGTCCTGAGCGATGAGGTTCTAGGGCAGCTAAAGGACGTCAAACCATTGCAGAAGTCGCTTCCTGTTTCGTAAATGTATATATCTTTGACCTAATCGGGTATCGTGAAGGCGAAGGCAATTCTTATCATCGGTATGCCAGGTTCAGGCAAAGATGAATTCGCCATGGTCGCACGTGATATGGGTATTGAGGTGATCAACATGGGCGACATTGTGAGGGAGTATACCTCAAGCACTGGGGTCAGCATTTCGATGAGCGGAGAAATAGCATCGAGAGAGAGGAAGGCTAACGGAATGGACATCTGGGCGAAGAGGACGATAGAGCGAGTCCAGAGTAATTTCGTTGTTGTCGAAGGAGTAAGGAACATCGAAGAAATTCAAAGGTTCAGAAAGGACATGGTAATTGGCCTGGTTGTAAGCATTTCATCCGGACGGGATACAAGATATGCCCGCCTGTTAAAGAGGGGGAGGGAAGACGACCCTAGGAATATAGAAGAATTCACGGTGAGAGAAAAGAGGGAACTCTCTTGGGGTATAGGAGAGGTCTTAGCTACAGCGGACCGTTACATCTGCAACGACTCTTCCATCGATGCTTTCAGGGAAGGTGTCAAGGAATTTCTCAGGCAACACATAATTCAAGAAAGTTCTTGAATATATTCTGTCCAAACTGAGTGTGCTCTACTTCAGGATGAAACTGAAGTGCGTACCTTTTCAACCCGCTGTTCGCCATTGCTTGCACCTTGCACGTTTCCGATGATGCAAGAAGATCAAATCCCGGAGGGACATCCTTCACTTCATCGTTATGGCTTTCCCACGCTGCAAACTTATCTGGAACTCCTTTCAAAATTGAATCTTTTTTTGACACCGTAATTTCTACCTTTCCAAATTCTGGATGTACTGCTGGGGAAACTTTTGAACCATAGTACAAACCCATGAATTGAGCACCTGCACATATTCCAAGTATAGGGACTTTCATTTTTTCAAGGAACTCAGAAGTATTTCCTAATCTGAAACTTTCATAAGCGATAGAAGGAGCGCCTCCGGAGAGAACCAAACCATCTGCATCGTTGATATCCTCAATCTCGGATTCGTTGTTCCTTATTTCACATTCAACGTCGAGGTCTCTCAGCACTCTCCATTCTCTGTGTGTCCACTGACCTCCGTTGTCCATCACATATATCTTCAAACCGTTTCACGCCTCATATTTTTCTGCTGGACAACATCTCTATGTAGCTATTTATGTGCTCGGCTAGAAGAGGATTATCGCTGAAACCGCAGGCAGAAAGATCAGGGGCGGCTATCAATGCTCTCGAACCATCAGAAACCATGTCAGTCGCTATAAGGGAATTGTTCCTGAAGACTCTTGTGCCCTGAGGAACGCGCTGATTGTCCGGTGCGACAATCGAGACTGTGACATTTCTTGTTATGGCAGACTCAATCTCTTTCCCTAGTTCCTGCCTTAGTTCTCTCAATTTCGGGGTAGAGATTGATGCAAATCTCTCTGCGGAGTTCAGTACCTCCTTCATCTTCTCTAGAACCCGATCCCTTCCATAGATTGTGTAGATCAACTGAGGAAGGCCTTGCTGGGTCAGGAGCTCGCTCATATCGGTTAGTTTTTCAAATAGAATATCGAGGTTTTTTGAAAAATTCTTTCTGATTTCGTAGATGTTCTTGGCCTTGAAAACCTTAGGTCTACCCTCCAGGGAAGTTATGAAACCCCTCTCTTCGAGCTTTTCCAGGACTTTATAGGTCGAAGTTCTTGGGATTTTAGCAGTCATTGCTATTGTATCTGGCGTACTTGCACCCAACAGAATGAGTGCTAAGAACCCCCTCAGCTCATAATCTGTCATTGCGAAACTCTCGAAGTATTTTGATACTTCGGCGAGTTCTTTTTCAAAATCTTCCATGGGTAATAATAAAAAAGGCTTTTATAATTTTTTTCACTACAAGGGCAATGAAATGTTCCCAGTGCAAAAACGAGGCCGTTGCCTTCCTGAAGTACAATGGGAGTCACCTGTGCGACAAACACTTTATCAAATTCTTCCAAAAGAGGGTGAATCTTGAGTTCAGGGCTGAGCTAAGAATCACAAGGCCGGTGAGAATCGGGGTTGCACTTTCAGGCGGGAAAGACAGTTCTGTCGCCCTACACGAAACAAAGCGGATTTTTGGTATGAGGAAAGACGTGAGCATCGTCGCAGTAACGATAGACGAGGGAATCAAATCGTATCGTCCAGAAACGATGAAGACTGCTGAATCTCTCACGGCAAAACTGGGTATCGAACATCGGATTCTGAGAATCGAGGACGCATTCGGCGTTACGATGGACGACGTCTCCCAGGGTGGTCGACTTACCCCTTGCAGCTATTGCGGGGTATTCCGAAGGAAACTCATCAACGGCGTTGGTATCGAAGAGGGGCTTGACTATATGGTTACCGGCCTCAACTTGGATGATACTGCTCAGTCCATGATGATGAATCTGGTCAGGGGGGACATCGCAAGAATCGGAAGAATGGGACCGCACAGCATCTCGAAAGATGGTCTGGTTCCTAGGCTCCAGCCGCTAAGGAAGATTCCCGAGAAGGAGGTAATGTTGTATGCTATACTGCAAGGAATAGACTTTTCTCACTCGACCTGTCCATATGCGGACAGAGCGATCAGGAATGAATTCCGGGAGTCTATTGACAGATGGGAGGAAAGATCGCCTGGAACAAAGCATTCCATAGTAAATTCGGTAGATAAGATTAAAGCATTAATCCCACTTGAGAGTGATATCAGGATGGGGAAATGTAAGATTTGTGGGTCTCCTTCTCCAGGAGACATCTGCCAGAGTTGCGCATTTGAAAAGGAGCTTGGGACATGGACCTGAGCACAGCACAATTAGTTCCCGGAATCATCGCGCTTATAGTAGGCATTATAGTTGCAATCTACGCAAGGGGCTTCATATTGCGGTCCAGGTTGAAGGGGTCGATTGTAGTTTACAACAATTTGAAACTGGTGACAGCTCATGGTTCGTATCAAGGAGCTATGTATTACCTGATCTCGATCGTGACCGCTGTTTTAGGGCCACTCTCATACAAATTAATTTCACTGACGGTCACAACCTACATCTTTATGAACATAATCGCAGCATTGTTCTTTGTTGCATTCTACCCATACTATGCACCCATGACCAGCTATGCTTCCATTGACGTGATAGAGAAAGAAGGGACGAAATTCTGTATTGTCGGCAAAGTTATGATCAGGAAGTTCAAAGTGATTACGATTTCTGAAAACCCAAATTTTGAGATAATCGTAGCATCTGGCCGCAAACGATTGAAGTTCGAAGTCGCTAGTAAGTCTAGTTCACAGATGTCAGCTTTGTGATGACGTTCACTGCGGAACTCATGTACTTCTCATCCATTATGTAAGTTACATCGTTGTAAAATGCGGCGATCTGGTATACGTTGACTCCGTTTATTGCCAGAATGGTGGAGATGTAAGCAACGTATCCCCTTAACTTCTCTATGATAAGAGGTGATATTACCACGAGTTCGCCCAAATTCTCCCTGAATGAAAGCACCTCTTCTGGGGGAAACTGTTTCTTGACATTGGGAGTATTTTTCTTATCTATGACAACAATGATTCCTTGACTTCCCTGCACGACTCTGATCTTTCCCCCTGTGCCGAAAATCTCGCCATATATCTTGGATACCTTAACAAAGTTTGCAGCCGAATTTCTGAGAGTCAGGTTGGTCATCGAGTAGAAAGCCTCAATTCTGGACTCGTTCAGTGCTGACTTGTAAGCCGATTCGAGCGATGGGTTTCTTTCTGGGTACCTCTTGATAGCTGCCAATACTGCACTGAAATTCTGTGTTTTGAGCTGCTTCATAAGATACCTCGCAAGTGAAGAATAGTTCACGATACCAGACTTCAAAGACTCCATCGCGCAAGGGTTTGAAGACAGATACTCTGAAACCCTTTTACTAATCCGCTCCATGTTCGAACATATTTTCTTTCTTAAAAAGTTCGCTCTCCAGCATCCTTCCACTCCCCTAACGGAAGTCATTTGCTAAACAATCCTCATATTCAAAGCGGAATTATCGATTGTGGAACCCACAACTATTTGGAAGTCCAGAGTGTGCCTCGAGTGCTTGTATTCCTACACATCCAGGATTAGTTTCATAAAAAACCCATAGGATCGCGGGGAGGGAGATAGTTTGGGTTACAGGCTAAAGGCAACCTCGGTACACGTTGCAAGGGCTCTTTATGCTCTGAATTGGTTTGACGTAGCCCCGGGTCTGACTGCCATATCCAAAGACCTTGGCCTGCAACTGGTTCAGTTGGGAATTGCCACCACATTCTTCTACATTGGTCTCTCAGCGCTTCAGCTGGTGGGAGGGGCATTGGCGTCCAAGATCGGCTCTAGGAAAATAGCATTCATCGGTCTCGTCGTACTTGGTGCAGGTGCCATATTTTCTGGGCTCTCTACGAATCTTTTGGAGCTCGTTGTGGGAAGATTCATTGCCGGTAGCGGATCTGCCCTCTTCTTTTCACCCGGACTTACCCTTCTTAGAGACATTTCTCCCCCCGAATCTTATGGCCTCCAAGTTGGAATCTACAATGGAGCCTTCAATCTCGGCGGAGCAGTAGGTGCTTTTGGATGGGTGTTCGTCGATAAAGCGCTGGGCTGGCAAACGGGCCTAATTCTGGGTGGAATTTTGGTCATAGCAGCAAGTATAGAAAATCTCATTGTGCTCAGGGGACAAGATGAAGTGAAGGCAGAATCTACTGGATTTTACGAGAAGATTTTCACAATCTTGAAAAACAAATACCTGTGGCTTCTTCCGATTGGCACCGTTATAGCAATGTTCGTTGAAACGGTCGGTGCACAGTTTCTAGTATACTTTGGCGAAAATTTTCTATATTTGGCATCTTCAGAAGCCGGATTGATTGATTTTGTGTTCTTGTTAATTGGATTCCCCGCAGGCATAGTTGCTGGCCACTACATTTCCAACCCAAAGACCAGAAGACCGTACACCTACGTCACTATGATTATAGGAGGCCTTGCATTCATGCTGGTTCCATTCGGCAGGACTTTCGCACTGACCACTGCCATCGTTGCCCTGGCGGGATTTACAGTCGTTTCTGGGTTTTCTGCTCTATACGTTTTGGCAGTGCAGCACGTTCGTGAAAAGTCAATGATACCCTTTGCCATATCGTTTGTGAATTTTGTGGGAATAGCAATTGGTTCGGTCTCTCCTTTCCTATTTACACTATTCACTCATGGGATAGGTCCGGATTATGGTTGGATAATATTGGGAGCAATCGGCCTCGCACTCCTACCGTTGTTCTTCATCTCTAAATCTAAGGAAGTTCCAGGCTCGTAGGTTCAGATTTTCGTCAGAATAATTGAACTCTGCGCATTTGGCACCCAATCGAATGGTTATATCGCACAGATAATTCAGGGTTAATGGAAGATTGCCAATTCTGTAAGATTGCTAGTCATTCGGTGAAGACAGAAATACTGTATGAGAATGACTCGACAATCAGCTTCCTCGATCATCGTCCATTGTCAAAAGGACACGCAGTTGTTATTCCGAAAACGCATTTCGTAAATATATACGACATCGACTGTAGCACTCTCAACGAAGTAACACGAGTCGCAAAGCTACTGGCAATAAAATTAAATGAAAATATGTCCCGTTGGGCATCAATCTTTTGCAAAATAATGGCGAGTACCCAGGTCAGACTGTCTTCCATTTTCATTTACAGATAATCCCCCGGTATGATGACAAGTATGTCAAGATGCTTGGGGAAATCGCGTTGAGCAGAAAGGTTGCAGATGCGAAAGTGTCAGAGCCCATAGCAAAAGAAATCAGAAAAACACTTGACTGACGGGGCTTTTAGATACGACTCCAAAATGAACAGAATCGGTTGTAATGAAATCTGAAATTGCAAATTTCGGATCGACTGAAATATAGTCTACGACGCAATTTATTGAAAATCAACGGTACGTTCACAAGGTTTTATTACTTCCAAATTATATGGTTGTGCGAATGTATAGGTTCGGAATTGCAGGTATTCCACTTGGTTCTAAGGGGAGAACGGTTAAAGATGCTGTGGAAAATACTTTTCAGCTTGGTTTGAATTATCTAGAAATTCAGCTATTCAGGATAAGTACCCAAGAAAGAGAAATGAGAGACTTCGTGGGTATGAAACCTAAGGACATGGATGACATGCTCTTGGTAGACTTATTGAGAAGCGACGACGAGGGCAAGTACAAGTCTATAGGGTTGAACAAGGTAATAGAAGAGGATGACATCGGAACCGAGCTCTTCTGGAGCATGGCAAGAGATTACAAGGAGCTCAGTTTAGCGAAAGATGTTGCTAAAGAGTTGGACATTAAAATATCACTCCACACCCCATATTATGTTGATTTTTCCATCGAAGAACGGATGATAGTCGACTCAATTCAGCACACAATCTGGGGGGGCGTTATTGCGGATGCACTAGATTCTCAATATCTGATCACCCATCTGGGCTTACTTCCTGGCCAGAGGAAGGCCGGTCTGACCAGAACTGCTTCATCTCTCAAGCAGATATCAGACAAAATGACGGCTCTCAAGATCAAGCCCAAATTATGCATTGAGAACTCTGGGAAGAGCGAAGTGGTAGGAAGCGAGGAAGAAATAGATTTCCTACTAAGTAAGGCAAAGAATGTGACTTCTATAACCAACGTTTCTCACATCTATTCTTCAAAGAAGAACAGCCCAACAGAGCAGGACGAATTTGCCGAGATAATAGAAGAAACCAAGAAAAAGAAGAGACCACTCTATTTTGAATTTTCTGGAGTAGAATTCCTAGATCAAAACGAGTACAGGATAACTCCCATCAAGAAGGGTAATTTGAAGTTCGAACCCTTTGCAGATGCCCTGGCTGATTTTGACGACGAAATAACGCTCATATCATTTTCTCCATTGCTTGAGCACGACGCACTGTATATGAAGGTAATTTTTGAAAGGTCTATCCTGAAGAAGATTGGGAAGACGGTAAAACCCTTGGCTCAGTAAATGGTGAGGTCTATCTCCTGCTCCCTTTGCATCAACGTTTAACAATTATCGCACCGTAGGTGTGCTTTATCTTCTCGACCTTCGGCCCTATCACAGCTCTACAATAGCCGGCATTAGGATTCTTTCTGAAGTAATTCTTGTGGTACTCCTCCGCTGGGTAGAAGTTCTTCAGTGGTTCTATTGCAGTAATAATCGGTTTGGAATAGCTACTCTGAACCTCTGCCACCGCTCTCCTTATCATTGCTGCGTCCTCTTCACTTTCATAGAATATTACCGATCTGTACTGCTCCCCAATGTCTCCTCCCTGGCGATTTAGCGAGGTGGGATCGTGCATTGAGAAAAAAACGTCTAGTAATTCGGGCAGTGAGATTACATCTGGATCATATTCCACCTTTGCCACCTCAGCATGACCAGTGTTTCCTTCACAAACCATCTCATATGAAGGATTCTGGATAGATCCGCCAGAATAACCCGGTTGACTCGACTTCACTCCATCCAACTCGGAAAATACGGCTTCGGTGCACCAAAAGCATCCGCCACCCAAAACGATTGACTTTGTCATTATATCACTCCCTCTCAGGAACGAATTTCATACAAATGGAATTGACACAGTGCCTGGTGTTTTTCTTTGTAAATCTTTCTCCGTAAAAGACGTGCCCAAGATGTGCATCACAGTTAGCGCACTTTATTTCTGTTCTGTCTCCATCCCTATCGGTGACCTTCTTCACGGCGCCTTTGATTTCGTCATCAAAACTCGGCCATCCGCAATCCGATTCGAACTTGTCGGTCGACCGGTATAGCGGCGAGTTACACCTCTTGCACACATAAGTTCCTTTCAGGAATAGGTTGTAATATTCTCCAGTGAATGGAGGTTCTGTACCTCCGCGAAGCAAGACCCTCTCCTCCTCCCTCGTAAGCTTGTTGTAAGCTTCCTGTTTGTCCATTGGCAAAACATTTGAAGTTGAGATAAAAACATGTTGTCACCAAATCAAATACTCTTCTCGAATTTTTAAGCGTCGCACGGGAAAACATTAGGCAAGCAATTCCCAGGCAAAAGGCTTTAAATGTTGTGAACCTAAGCGATTTGTTGACCACTTCAACGAGACACTCTGAAGACTGCATCTTTTGCCGGATCCTAAGTGGAAAAGAGGAAGGAACATTCCTGTATCGGAACAGCAAGGTGTCAGCTTTTCTGGATATACACCCACTTTTTGAGGGACACACCCTAATTGTTCCAAACGATCATTATGTAGATATCACTGATGTTCCAAAGGACTCGCTTTCCGAAGTCATGAGCGTAGCCCAGATGATAGGAAAGGTCATGATCAAGAACTTGAATGCGGATGGAATAAACATCATGCATTCCACAGGTAGTCCTGCTGGACAGACGATATGGCATTTCCACGTCCACGTTCTTCCAAGGAGAGCAGGGGATGACTCAGGATTCCAAAAGTGGTGGTTCTCAAGGACCCATAAGGCGACGAGAGAGGAATTAGAGAACCTTGCCATTAAGTTAACTGACAAGTGAACTAATTTTCACCATCGTTCATTCACGACCTTGCTCTGCAAGATTAGATGTTGAGGAATCTGTTAATAAAAGCACCTGTTATATATTCATAAACCATAAGGAATCATGGTCAGGAGAGAGAGGGATTCACTGGGTGAGGTTGAGATTCCTGATGGACGATTGTATGGGCCAGAAACAGTTCGTGCACTCTCTAATTTCCCCTATCATAGATTTATGGATAGGAGGATTATAGATACTCTAATTGTAATCAAGAGGTCGTACGTCAGGGCATTTGCAAGTAAGGGAAAAATATCAAAGGAAATTGAGGACGCTATCACGAAGGCAGCAGATGACCTCATTAAGAACAAGAACGATCTGGATTTTCCATTGAAGTACATCCAGGCCGGAGCCGGCACATCCACCAACATGAACGTCAACGAAGTAATCGCAAACAGGGCGCTGGAGATGTTGGGTAAACCACTGGGGAGCCACGAGGTGATCAGCCCGCACAACCAGGTCAACATAGGGCAGTCGACAAATGACACCATACCTGCAGCGATAAGAATTACGGCATACTTTGCCCTAAAGTCTTTGTCAGAGTGCGTGGAGAAAGCGGTAGACCAACTCGAACTGATGTCTAAAGAGAATTCGAAGATGATAAAGACAGGAAGAACACACATACAGGATGCATCTGCTGTGACTTTTGGAGGCGAGTTTAAGTCCTATGCCGACCAATTGAGATCCTTCCTTGCCGAGAAGGATTACGTCCTAACGAGGCTGAGAAGGTTGAACCTAGGTGGAACAGCGGTGGGGACAGGAGCAAATCTTCCACCAGAGGTCAGGGAATTGGTGTACAAGAACCTGAATGAGTATTACAACGAAGGCTTCGTTCCGGCAGAGAATCTCATGATGGTCATGCAATTCACCTCTGACTTCAACCTGCTTGCTTCTTGGATGAGTAATATTTCGGCCGCGCTGATCAAGATTTCAAGGGACCTCAGAATGATGAATTCGGGACCGGTAGCAGGGTTCAATGAAATTGTGCTGCCTGCTGTGCAGCCAGGATCCTCAATAATGCCAGGCAAGGTGAATCCAAGTATTCTAGAAGCAGTAACTATGAGCGCTCTATTCACGAGGGGACTTGCGCAGACGGTCAATGACGCATCCTCGCAAGGGGAGATGGAAATCAACGTGTTCACTCCAGTGATCTACACAGTTCTGATGGAAGCTTTTGACATCCTGACAGTCACCTTCACAATTCTTGTGGAAAAGACCCTCAAGGGCATCAAGATTAATTCAGAACATGCTTACAATATGCTTCTGAGCTCCCCCGGAACCGCCCTGTTGCTTAACCCGGTGATCGGATACGAAAAGACGGCCGAAATCGTGAAAGAGGCAAAGGAGAAAAATGTTCCATTTCTCAAGCTTCTGCGGGAAAAGAGGATTCTATCTGAGGAGCAGATAAATAAAATATTTAGCCCGGAGAATATGCTAAATAAGTGAACAAAAAGGGACAAGAACGTGCACATTGTTCTAGCCGTTTTATTATAGCAATTTCTTTTGAAAAAAATAAATACTCAGGACAAATCCGGTAATATATAAGAGGATTGCATGTATTTCATAATTGAGACCAACGAAACTGTCAGGGTCCCGCCGGAACATCTTGGCGAGGAATACGAGACCACAGCTAAGACAATTGCAGTCAGGAACGTAGAAGGTAAAATAGGAGTTCTGGACCGTGAATTGGTCAGGGATTCCAATGATAGAAAGTACATAAACCTCCTAGTTCTGGAATCCGATTTAGATGGCGAGGGAAGGATCGTTCACGGAGACGGTGGAGTTTACCAGGAAGTCAAACTTAAGATTCTTGCTTTCCAACCGATGATGCAAGAAGTCATAGAGGGGGACATAGCTGATGTCAAGAAATTCGGGGCCTTTGTGAGCCTGGGACCTCTTGAAGGCCTCCTCCACGTTAGTCAAGTCATGGACGATAGGATTGAAGTCGACGAGGAAAACAAGAGGATGAGTGGAAAGGACACCAAGAGGGATCTCAAAATGGGAGACCTTGTCAGGGCAAGGATTGTCGCCTTATCACTTTCTGATTCCAGACTGGAAGAAAGCAAGATAGGCCTCACTATGAGACAAAATTTCCTCGGAAAGTCTACCTGGCTAAAGGGCGAGGCGAAATGATAAAACTTAGGGCCTGCAGAAACTGCAAGAACGTTACAGAAGAGCTCAAGTGCGAAAAGTGCGGTGGCGACACTGTTCTCGAATGGAAAGGCTATATATTCATTCTGGACCCTAACAAGTCCCTCATAGCGAAGAGAACCGCGATCACGGTTCCTGGCGAGTATGCAATTAAAGTTAGATAAGGACGTAGTGATATCAGATGAATATCGGGAAATATTCTCCAGGGCTCCCGACGTCCTAATAACCAAGGAATCTCAGATCGAATTTTTTGCGTCTAAGATCCTGATCACAGTAGGGGATGTGGTCACCGCAACTGCAATCAGATACAAGATCCTTCCCAAGCTTTCCATCGTCGATTTCAAAACAAAGAGAAACGAACAAATCCCAAACCTCCCCGGCAGGTGGGACAGGAAGGTTAGTGTGAAGAATGCTCCCGGAGTAATTTCTGTTGAACTGTGGACCGCGATAGAAGGTGCCTATAAGTCAAAGGGAAATACCCTGATCGAGGTGGAGGGAGAAGAGGACCTTGCTTCTATCCCTGCCATCCTGATGGCCCCGGACGGTGCGATAGTTATTTATGGCGTTCCCGATAAGGGGATAGCAGTCTACGAGGTCGGAGAGACCCTAAGACAGCTAGTAAACAAGAACATGGAAAAGCTAAGGGGAATGTGAATGAAGATAGAGATAGAAAGTAGAGAAGAAAACAAGCTACTCAATAGGATTGAGGTCAAGTATAGGGCCCTACACGCCAAGGAAAAGACACCAAGCAGGGAGGAAGCCAGAACCCAGATCGCCGCGAACCTCCAGGTGCCAAAGGAACTCGTCATTATAGATAATCAAGAGTCAAAATTTGGGAAGAGTTACACTGAGGGTTATGCAAAGATCTACAAGTCAAAGGAAGACGCGATGGCCTTAGAACCCGATTTCTTGCTTATTAGAAACGGTCTGAAATCAAAGGAAGGAGAACAGAATGCAAAAGCGTGAGATGTACAAAGTGGAAGATGGA
>JAMCQR010000059.1 GCA_023379555.1 Thermoplasmatota archaeon
ATCTCCATCTTAACGTGCTCAAATCTTATGGGTAGGAGGACTCTTATCGCCTTCAGGACATCGTTGACCTGCTCCTCCGCGCTCTTGAAAGGATCCACCCTAACCCTGGCCTCTTCCATCGCTTTCTCGATCCTCTGAGGGGGATGAGGCGTTCCCGACTGTGGGTTCATTGACTCTCTGGCAATAATTTCTACGATCTGTCTCCTCTTTTCCTCGAGCATCTTCCTTCTCTGCTCGGTGGTCAGTTGCACCTGCCCCTTCTTGACTATCTCCATAACCACTGTCTGGAAGTCCTCAGTCCCGAAGACTTCCCTGATCACTTCTTCTGATGCCCTGTCACCCTTGCTGCTGTCCTTAAAAATCACGTCGGTTGCCATATATTCCGAAACGTTGACGCTCTTCCCTGATTTTACCAAATCTACTAGCTTCTGGTCGATTAGCACTTCGAACCTGTGACCCTTTGATTCATACCTAGCAATAAGAGCGTCCTCGACTTTGACCATTCAGTTTCTCACTTGTTGCCTATTAGTTTGTTAGTCTCCTCCAGAGATAGGATCTTGAATTTCTCCCCTTTCCTTATGAGTCCAACACTGACCATCCCGAGTCCCTGTCCCTGTTCCAGTCCTGCCTTGAGCGCCTTGATGCCGAGATCTGCAGCGTCCTGGAGTTGCATGCCTTGCTTGTACTCTTTCTCAAGAATCTCTACTGCCGCATCCCGTCCATATCCTATCGCATCTGCCTTATAACCAGTGGAGAGCCCAGAAGGGTCTGTTTCAAACAGGCTGATGCCCGTTTCATCTATGCCAATTATCAGGAGGGACGCACCGAAGGGTCTCACTCCCCCATACTGGGTGTACTGCTGAAGCAGATCGCAGATCTTCTTAACCAATGACTCGATTATTATGTCCTGCCCGTAAGTGACCTTTTCAGACTGGGCCTGGAGTCTTGCATGGTCTATCAATATCCTAGCGTCGCCTATCAGACCGGATGAAGCTGCCCCTATGTGACCGTCTACAGTGAATATCTTCTCTATGCTCTTCTCCTCTATGAGTCCGCTCTTAATCCTCTTGTCTGCCATAAGGATGGCTCCGTCCTCGAACACAATACCAATGGCAGTCGTACCTCTCTTGACGGCTTCCCTTGCATACTCTACCTGGAACAACCTTCCGTCCGGTGAGAACACGGTGATAGCCCTATCATAAGCCATTTGTGCTGATTGCATCTTTTCACCTACTTTCTCCGTATATGGCAACGCAGTAATAAACCTTTATGAGACTACTGAAATAAGTAAAACTTAACTATATGCGGAACAAATCGAGGGCTTCCTTTTCCTGAAAATGAAGTTCTGAGGGTATGACTATTGTGAGTGGAACTTTGATCTCATCTTGTTTCTTCAGACTGTCGATCTTTCCGTAAACAATTCTTTCGTCTGGAGTGCCAAGATTGCTAACAATGCCCACCTCCCTGTCCTTGCTGAAAAGACCTCTCTTCACTTGCGATTCCATCCACAGAAGTTCATCTAATGCATCCCTCAGCCCCAGTGGTGGTTCCGTATCCAGGAGCAGAATTGTGTGGAAACCATTTGTGAAATTCTGGAATATTTTCTCGTATGGAGAAAGCGGCCTGAAATTCTCCTTGAATCTCGGCAGGGATACCGCAGGGCCGATCTTGTAAAGGTGCATGCCCAGCCTGGTTGCAGCCGTTGGGAAGATTGATGTGTTGTGAAATGTCTTGACTTCGATCCCTCTGAGCTTCGCTTCCTTATAAATTGTGAAATGAGTAGTGGCTGAAAATGCGTCACCTGGGATGACGATTGAAACGTCTCCCTCTTCCTTTAAGATCCATTCAAAATTTTCAAGCTTGTCCCTGCCAACAAAGGTCAGCTCTCTCTTGCCAAATTCTCTTATGTAATTCGGAGAAGTGTAAGTGTCGACAAGTATTAGTTCGGATTTGTCAAGAAAATCAAGTTCCTCCCTTGTGAAACTGGAGGGTGGGTTGAATCCAGCAGAGATGAAACCAATCATAGGAGCCCCTTCACATTCCCGAGATCGATAGTTCCGTATGAATCCCAGAGACCGTAGACCCTCCCTTCATTGAGGTCTACCTTCTTCAGAACTGGTGAGTTGATTTCATTCTTCAAGATGTCTGAGCCGCCTGCGTAGATAGACATCGCAGGTAGGACGATCAATCTCTCTTTTTTGAAGTAGAGGAAGCAGTGCAATTTCAAAACAGAATCCACGGAATCCCTGAGACCCACGGCAGGATGCTCATTCCCTATTATTCCTATGTCATCCCACTTGAAATTCTTGTGACCGTGATGAAAAGTATACCTTCCTTCCTTGTACGTGTCGTACGTTCTTAGGTTCAGTTTGGACGCTATGTTTGCAACGTAGTTGTCGTGATTGCCCTTTATTACAATGGGTTCTGATTTCTCACCTATCCTCCTCAGAAGCTCATACACGTCGCTCCATTCCTGCGGTGTGTTGTGGGAAAACTCGTGTTTCAGATCACCATTAATTATGAACTTTTCCGGTTTGTACTTGTTGATAATCAGGTCAACGGTGTCATAAATCATTTGGGACTGGACCCTTGGGATAAATATCCCATTCATGGCGAGAACGTCTTCATAACCGAGGTGGACGTCGGATACTACAACAGCGGAAATATCTTCCAGAAATGCCGCTCCATATCTGGTGAAGAATATGCTGTTCTCGACCTCTATCTCGTCCATCTGTTGATAATTTATTTAACTACATCTAATTATCTTTGTGATGGAGATAAGAGAACTAGGGGAGAGAAAACTCATCGATAAAATTTGGAAGATCATAGGGGAAAAGAACGAAGATGAGGATGTCCACTTCCTGGATCAGGGAAAGAAGTTCCTCTTGATCGCAATGGACACTATCAATGAGGGTTATCATTTCGAGAAGTGGTGGGACCCGGTATTGATCGGAAAATTTCTCGTCGACATCAATCTGAGCGATATAGCTTCAAAGAATGGTAGACCTCTCGAGATGATGGTATCCTTCTCATTTCCAAGAACTCTTGATGCGGGTTGGGTATCCTCCCTCACCTCAGGGATCAAGGGTGAACTGGGCAAATACAAGGTCAAATTTTCTGGAGGAGACCTCAAGGAGTCAAAAAAGATTTCTTTGACCGGAATGATCACTGGCGAAGTCAAGAAGGGAAGAGAATTCAGAAGAAATGGCGCTAGATCAGGGGATTTTGTTTATGCGTCCTCCACCATTGGGAAAAATGAACGAGCGATATTGGAATATCATAAAGGGAATAAACGAAAAACTGGAGAAATCCTGGACATAAGACCCAGATTTGATGTACTCAAATCTCTCCGTAATTCCAAGATCACTTCCTGCATCGACAACTCGGATGGAGTTTACAAATCGCTGAGACTTCTCGCCACTCTGAGCGGAGTCAAGATGAGGATCGAACATGACATCTCTGAAAATTCAAAGAGTGATGATGAAAGAGTCTTGTTATATTCCACAGGTGGAGACTACGAACTTCTATTTACTTCTCCTGAAAAACTGAAAGGCTACCCTCTGTTAGGAAGAGTCGTGAATGGCAAAGGTGTAGTCGACATAGGGGGCAATACTAAACCACTCACCGGTTTTGATCATTTCAGAACGCTCTAAAGCAAGTAACTTAGAAATATAATTATTCTACACAGGAAACTCGTAGGAGCATTGACAACCGACGCTCATTCTTTACGGAAAATTTTATTAAATTGATGCATTAAAGATTGGTTGAGTTAATTGATAAAGAAACTGATCTTAATGAGGCATGGTGAGAGTTTTGCAAATGTCAACAACATCATTTCAGAAGACATGAATCAATACCCTTTGACAGAAAGAGGGGTAGAACAGATTCTCTTCTCGGCTGAGCAACTTAAGGGACTGAAGTTTGATGGAATCGTCTGCAGTCCTCTTCTCAGGACCAAGCAGACCGCGAGGACCGTCGGAGAAGTCATCGGCCTGAAGGTAACGGAAAATTCCAAGATAAGGGAGTCGGGTCTTGGGCCCTATAACGGATACAAAGTAGACGAAGTCCCTAAGTTAAACAGGGAAGATCTGGGAATGGAGACTTGGAGTTCTCAGTTAGATAGGTTGAAGAGTGCGCTTGCTGATTACGAGGGACAGTACCTGTTTGTAAGCCATGCTCTTCCCATAAGGGTCCTCACTGCTAGTTTTCTGGGATTGAACGAAAGGGAGAGTTACGGTATAGACATCAAGCTTGCATCCATGACTGCAATAGATGTGGAGAATGAGAAAGTTCTGTCTATAGGAACAGTGCTGCTCACTGAAAGGGTTAAGAAACTATTCTCAAACTAGAGGTACGCTGCTCAGGCGAAGTTCAATAGCAAATTTGTCTTAGTGTTCCAATGTATATTTTTTTACTGATAATCAAGAGAAATAGAGGGGATTCTCGGAGATCAAATAAGGGAAACTGAAAGATCTAGTCGTGGAGACGAGTTCTCTTTCACTAGAATACAATCTTAACTGAAATTAAAGTGGCCCAATTTGTATGTTGTTTCTAATTCGAGGTTATATAGGAACGCCATCTAAATGAAAAGAAGCAATCAATGAGCCGAGCTCCAAACTACCTCTGGAAGAATTTCTTCTTCTTTACCCTGAGTTTGCTCTTGGGACTTGGATGATAGATCTTAGACCAGACGCTTCTAAAGTCAAAGAAAGTCCCAGCCACATACTTGCTATTCTTCCGGAGTCCCTTCAGGGGACTTTCAAACCCTATGAATCTTTCGAATTCCCTTATTTCTCTATTTTCCCTCCCAAGAAATATGATCGCCAGGCCTGAAATCCCTGCTATCAGGAAGATTTTTCCAAGGACGTTCGTTTCCACAAATAATACAAATCCCTTTGACGCAAGGAAAAAGAATATGAATGCGACTAAGACCGTCACAATGAACATGAGCCAGTTCATCACTCTCTTGTGAATTCCCCAGGCAATCAATCCGATCAAGAAAGCCCCAATGATTAGTGATACCGGAACTATCCAAGGAAGAAAAACGGTGAAACCCACTATCATTACAAAGAAGAGAAGGTATCCAATTATGGAAACCCAGAGAGGAATTCTGATGGAAAATTTCATGGGCGCTTACACATCAAGTTGTTCTATTTATCATTTATAAGAATTTTGATGCATTCTGCGGATGGCAACAGTTGAACTGTGATCGCAAAGCGGAATTATGCGGTCTCGGTTTTACATCAACCGAATATAGGACTGTTTGAAAAGATGATATGAGCTTTTCAACCTGTAGCTGTTCCCAGGGTCCACGATCTCCTATTCTATCATCAGTTCCTTTAAACCAGTCTTCTTGTTCAGGGCTCTCTTCAGAACAATTTCTTCCAGCTTCAGAATGTGAACCTCCATGAGCGGGTCAGCAGTTCCGGAAAAGAAGTGCCCTCCACTTAACGAGTGATCACTTAACGCCACTGATACATGGATGTGGAGCCTTGGTTCGTTGCTCGATATACTCCCGTGGAAAGAGACAACCTCTCCTGGTGACTGGAGCAGTGCTTTCTCATACTCCTTTCCATTCCAGTATCCAATCTCCAAGTCTCTTATCATTCCTATTCCGAACTCAACCAGACCGGAAAAGATACCATAATCATCGAGAACCTTGGTGATTGATTCTCCAACATCCTCCCCCTTTTCAATCTTGACTACGATGTAATTCTTTTCAATGTCAGAGATCATGATTCTTTAATCTGAACGTATATATATATGGTTTCCCGTCCCTGGTTGAGTTGTACCCGCACTTCTCGCATTTGTAGCCAATAATTTTCCTCTTTCCTTCGAGGTTTACACCCCGTATCGTTGTTAGTTTTGAGCTGCACACGGGGCACTTGTCCAGAGATGCGAACTTCTTGCTTGAGTATTTCACGGAAACGTCTATTTCAGGAATCTCAAATATCAGCTTCCGGAACCTTTTTGGCGATGCGCTAATTTTCCTGCTTTTGAGAAAATCTAGGAATTTTATTTCACCCACGATCTCCCCGTTCTTCCTCAGGATGGTCAAGACGTTGAAGATGAGTTCAGCATCGCTGGGTCTTTTTGCCACTGAATAGACAATCTTTCTACAAATAAATCACTTGTCATTTTGACACTGATACGCAGAATCCTTTCCCACAGTTCACGTTCATTCCCTGAACTGAGTACGATCTTGTCACTATCAATTCTCTTGTTTCGATCTTCCTTCCTTCAAACTCCACGTATTGATCTGCAATATGCGAGGGATCTTCTCTGATCTTCCTTATGAAATCTTCCGCCCTTTCTCTTAGCGTCGAATATAATTCAGGCGTCAATCTAATAGATTCAATCCTCTCTACAATTTTCCAAGTCATTGGATAATGAAGCTCTCTGGCTCTTAATGTTCCCATGACATCATCTTCGTCAACTATTGCAACACCGGAAGCTAACTGAGGATTCCTGTCCGCTGGCATATTTTTTCCTGACTGGCCAGTTATCAAGGCATTTGTGGTTGTTATTATTGATATTTCCGATAATTCGTTAGACAGAGGAATTTTCTCTTTGACTTTTAAGTCTCTCATCATCGAGATCGCTTCTACAGTGGTTTCACCGATCTGAGCGTTCCTTACGTCGTACGGGGATGTGTCAGGAATTTGCAGATCGAAAACACTCCTCTTCTGCTCCCTCTCTCTGAAGAGCCTCTGGTAGGAATCCTCAGCTATGAATGGGAATATAGGTGAGATCATTATTATTGAAGACAGGAGGACACGGTATGCCGTTTCATAAGTCTTGTAGCCGTTAATCCTGTGCTTGATTATCTCAACGTAATTATCAGCCAGATCGTGCCAGATGAACGCTTCAGCGAGCCGTAATGCCCGGTCAAATTCGAAGTCATTCATGGCGCTGCTCACTTCCTTTATTGCAGAATTCATCTGTCTGATTATCCAGTGGTCTGCTGGTCTCATCTCGTCATTCTCTGTTTGTTTTCCCCTGTAAAATTCGAGGAAACTCACGAGGTTATAGATCTTGTTCATCAGTCTTTGACCTCTGACCAGATCCCTCTCCCTGAATGCGGTGTCCTCCCCAAGCGAGCACGAGGCTGTGAAATACCTGAATGCGTCCGCCCCGTACTTCTCTAACAGAACATTTGGATCCACGACGTTTCCCCACGATGCGTGCATCGGACGTCCATCCGGAGCCATGATGTTTCCGTCGACCATTATTTCCTTCCATGGGTCCTGGCCGGTCAGAAGATTTCCCCTCAGTACACTGTAGTAAGCCCATGTCCTTATGATGTCCTGCCCCTGAGGCCTCAGGGACATAGGATAGAGTTTTGAGAACAGTTTTTCGTCTCGTGCGTAGAAAGTATTGAACAACGGTGAGATAGATGAATCCATCCAGGTATCAAATACCTCTTCGGATCCCTTAAGGGGAAGGTGACAGGTGGGACAGTCCTTCACCGGCGGGGGATCTATGAGCGGATCGACATAGCACTGCTCTTCTTTAGCGACTACCTGGTGACCATTGTCGCACTCCCAGACAGGAATGGGTGTAGCGAAGTATCTCTGCCTTGAGACCACCCAGTCCCACGATAGCGAGTCTATCCAATCGTCCAATCTCTTCTTCATGAACAACGGGTGCCATTCCAGCTTTTCCGACCACTTCTTGAGGTCATCCTTGGAATCCATCGACCTGACAAACCACTGTTCCTTCTGCAGGTATTCTAGGGGTGTTCCGCACCGCCAGCAGGTACCGACATTCTGTTTGATTGTTGTGCTTGAAACAAAGTCTCCTGACAACTTTAGGTCTTCGATAATTTTCTTCTTTACGTCCTTAGTTTGAAGACCAGAATATTTTCCAGCTATCTCTGTCAACTTTCCCCGCTCATCTATGCTCTTGAGGAAGGGGAGTGAGTGTTTGTAGATCATTTTCAGGTCGGCCTTATCACCCACGGAACAAATCATTTCTGCTCCTGTTCCGAAATCCGTCAAGACATCTTCATCCGTGATTATCGGAACTGACTTTCCAAAAATAGGGAGTTTTACCTGCTTGCCCACCAAGCGGGTATATCGTTCATCCTTCGGATTTACCGCAATCGCAACACAAGCAGCTATCAGCTCCGGTCTTGTGGTAGATATGATGAGTTCGGCGCCCTCTCCCTTGAATTTTATATCATTAAGGGGAACGTCGCGCTCCTCATACACGATCTCTGATTCTGCGATTGCTGTTTCGCAACGCGGACACCAGTTGACGGGATGGCTGCCCTTGTAAGCGATCCCCTTCTCAAACATCCTAATAAATGAAATTTGGGTGTACTTCCTGTACATCTCAGAGTTAGTCCTGTAGTAAAGAGAAGGATCGGCTGTTATGCCCAGGGATTGGAACTGGCCAATCATCGCTTGTATGTTCCCCTCGGCAAACTCCTCGCAAAGTTTTACGAATTCCTGCCTATCATATTCCCTCATCTTGATACCGTACTTCTTCTCAACGTTGACCTCAATCGGCATTCCGTTAACGTCAAAACAGAGCGGGAAGAACACCTCTTCCCCTTTTATCTTATGGTACTTCGCAACCATGTCGATGTGGGAATAGTGGAACGCATGCCCTATGTGCATCTTTCCGGATGCATACCTTGGGGGTGTATCGATGCTGTATGTGGGTTTACTGGAATTGAAGTCGTACTGGAATACCCTCTCCTCGTTCCAGAAGTTGCTCCACTTCTTTTCACTCTCTCTGAAGTCGTGTGGCATTTAGTTCAGATAGCCTTGAATTAAAAAAAGGTTCTTGTCAACTCTTCGCAATTTAGAACATAGAAACAATTCATAGTCAAGATTGCCCTCCACTGGTTAGAGACGTTGTAACAATTTTGTTTTTTTTCTACAGAAAGCTTTTAAGTCGAATTCGAGGATTTGTTTGTGAATAGAGCGGTAGTAGTCGTAGTTGTAATTTTAGTGATTGCATCCTTGTCTCTGGGGATAGGACTTTATGAGCACTCTTCACTGCAGCCATCAGGGGAACTGGGACCTGGACTCGTGCTTTCAGTCGCACCTTCCTCTTCAGGCCTTAATGCAACCTCTGCAGTGTTTCTCTATGCATCCATTCAGATCTACGTAAACCCTTCACCCTCCGTAAGCACCGGGTTGCAGGCGTTCACATATGTTGCACCTCTCTTCAACGGAAGTACGAATTCCACCGGAGATTTGGTCTCCAACTTGTCGTACGGGTTCTACTCCCTCGCAGATAACTGGACGTCCTACTTCATGCACACTGGAAACCTGGGCGCGATGACGTCCTTCATAGCAGAGGTCTCGTACTACTACAGTGAAAACTCTACGGACATGGTCTCCTATCAGTCTATAGTCGTACCTTTCGACCCTGCGTTCTACATTCTTCCTACTGGTAATTTCCTTAACGTGACAAAGATATACGGATACCATCATCTAAGCAATCTGACGTTCCAAGACCATCCCTCCCTTTCATCTATGAAAGGATACCACTACAACTCTTCCACTCAGTACCCATCGATAGTAGGAACAAATGACCTGCCTCTTGGAATAGGAGGAGGAAACGGCAGCAATTTCTGGTCTTTGATTAAATCGACGTCATTTAGTAATGAGACCATTCCTCTAGCTTGGGCGAACAACTCCATACTCTCCAGCAACAATGAAGCAATCAATTTAGATGTGTTTTTGGGCTCTGCGAGCCAAGAAGCACTGTTTCATGTGGGCCAAATAGGCAGTGTCAGTGGGTCCATCTCCTATTCTGTACTTTCTAACAGCTCCTACACTTCTCCTGAAAACAGCAACGGTAGTTGGGTAGATGGGACGATCCCTTATAGTGCCTATCCCCTGAGTGACAATCCGCCTCATACGATCATGCTTTACGTACTCGGAACAATAACGTTGGATCAGTTCAGGGAATATGTTTACACCTCTGGTGGATATCAGCCATCAAATAACTACCACTATACGACAGAGATTTCTTCGCTAAACGTGAATGGGAACGGCAATTACGACATGGGTTTCATGGGCATCACGAGCGAAACCACTTGGTCATTGATGGAGCCTCACAACCTTGTGAAATATCTCTTTTCGTCCTCATACATAAGTGCAAAGAATTACACAATGTCCAATGGCGCGAATGCTGACTGGTCCACCATAGAGGATAGTATGACATCCGCTTCCAGCAATCTGTGGCCAGAAATCAACTCACTTTTCGGAATTGCGCTTTCTGTTGTTGGTGTAATCGCTGCTGCAGACGGTTGGTCCCCCGGTTCTGGATGGGCAGACCTAGCTTCTACCGTTGCAACCTACGCTGGGGTTGCATCATCCGTGTACGGTCCTGCTAAACACTCAGGTAACTGCAGTTAGCGACAGCGTGTACTTATTTGCAGGTGGTGTGAGCCTTGGGAATCCTGTCGGTTCTTCGAATAGTCTCGTTCTGAATACTATCGTGAACAATGTTTCCATGGCAATCAATGGAGGAAATGGACAGTTCAATATTGCTGTATATGACCTTGAAGCGGTCGCAACCTAGTTTTCTCATTTCTTGATTTTGTTTTCCCCTTTTGATTGATTCATTCGATACGCAGAATATTTCAATTTGAAGAATCTGAGTCTACCCTTGGCTTGATCTTCAGCTCTTCTTGAATGCCTTGAACAGCTTTGCCAGTGATTCCACGGCCCTTGTGGAATATTCCTCAATCCTCGCGACAGCCTGGTCATGCTCGGCCCCGGGTCCGATTATTCCTATCGTGACGGGTTTCTCGTACTCGTTGGACAGGTCGACTATCTTTCTGACCGATTGGTTTATCACGAGATCGTCGTGCTTCGTTTCCCCCTTTATCACAGCCCCTAAAAGAGCAACTCCATCAATGTTCTTCTTTTTCAGAAGCAACTTCACCGCAAGGGGCATATCGAAGACGCCCGGCACCCTAATTGATTCGTGTTCAAAGCCGAGGAGGTCAGATTGTTCTTCAGCCTTCTTTTGCATAAGCGAAGTGATGTCATAATTGAAGTCCGAAACCACCAAACCTATTCTTGACATTTTAATCCTCACTCAGAATTTGTCCTGCACTATTATATCCTTGCCTGAGACCCTTCCCTGCCATTGGAGCCAGAGAATGACCGCCATCCCTGACGAGTTTTACCAGGTTTACAGCGTGTTTCGTCGCCCTGTCTTTGGAAAGCGAAAAAAGCTGTGCCTCCTCCACTTCATCTTCATGGACCGTGACGTCCATGATGTGTCGCTTTGCATTCAGTTGCGCCTGGATTAGCCCTATGCTCGTCGCCAGATAGCTGTACTTGTCCAGCTTCGTCTTCCCTACCCAGCCAAGAGTGATCACACCTTCGCATCCCTCTTCGAAGA
>JAMCQR010000060.1 GCA_023379555.1 Thermoplasmatota archaeon
TTCTGGAACTCAAATCTCAAAAGCCCAAGATCGTGAAGGGGCTCTCTCTCCTCATGTTCCGTATGTCTAGGATTGAACCTCCCTCTCTCCTCGACCCAGTGAGGGTAAGGGAAAGGATATTCTCCTTAACCAGAGTTCCGCCAGTATCTCCATCAGAAAGGGACGAAATTCTGGGGAAAATAGCCATAGAGATGAACTCTTCGCTCCCAGAGATAAGGAATGCGATGTACGCAGACAAGGAGAGTGAACAGGTCCTAGTGTCCCTTCCAGAAATAACGGCTGAATCCCTTTCTAAGAAATTCAACTCGGAGCAGATAGAGACCGTCATGCTGAAGACGACAAAAATAAAAATAACTTCCTCAACCAACATCCCAAGGATAATCAGGATAGCGAGGAGACTTGGTCTCCTTTACTCAGAAGCTGGAGAAGATGCTATAGAAGTTGGCGGTCCTCTATCAATAACGGAGCACAGTGAAAGGTACGGTTCAACCTTTGCGTTACTTATAAGGCAGATGATGAAGATTGATGGCTGGAAGGTCGATGCTACGGTATCTCTCAAGGATGGTGAGAAAAAGAAGGATTATACTTATGGCATTGATAGTTCAGTCTCAGAATATTCTGATTCTCCTAACGGAGAAAATCACTTTGGCTTTATTGAAGCAAAAAACCCTCTGAAGCTGAAAGACGGCGAAGCGATGTTTGACTACTCCTTAAACATAGAAGAGAAGAGGGTGAACATCCTCGTTACAAGACCAAAATTCTATCAGGAGGATTATTTCATCATTAAGAAGGTGAGGGAAGAAGGCCATAGTGGAGAAATATTCTGCATTGTTCGTGATAAAGAGAAATGCCCTGCCGGTGCCATCTGTTTCAAGGATTCAGTGGACTGGATGAGGGCGAAGGAGTTCATTGAAACAAAATATTCGGGGAAGGAAATCAGCGCGGAGAATCGTCCCACTAAAAAAATTGAGGAGATTTCTGCAGAGAATAGAAATAAGATTTTTGAGCATTTAGAGAAGCTATACCCAGATTCTCAGGCTATGGTGGATTATATTGAATTCATGGGCCTTGACCCTTCAGATATACTCGAACAGGCAGGCTTTAAGGTAAAATGGAAGGGACTGAGAATAGTGGTCCAGAAATGAATTTGTTCTGTTAATGGCACTTTAGACAGTCCTCCCCCACCCATTTCCTCTGGTAAATTGCAAAACAGATGCCCCTTCGAAAGTTAAATGGTGACGTAAAATATAGGCTCCATTAAGAAATTAAGTGTTACCAAGAAGAATTTTAAGCAATTGGAAAATTTAGCCCACTAAGAATATAAGAACGAATAAGTATACTTCAGAAGATTTCTAACAACCTAATAAATCCGATTTCAGTTATCTGATACCGGATTGAAAGACGTTCGGTGTGTGCTAAGAATACCGTTTAAGTCTTATTTTCTATCGATTTTCCCCATGTTTTCATAGCAATTTAGACAGCATACGCTATATTTCATAAAGCAAGGACTCGTAGACGAGTTTAGGTTAATGATAAATCCAGTAATCATTGGAAAAGGTACACCAATACTAGCCGGACTAGGGCAGAAACTGAATCTCGAACTGATAAAGACAAACCAGCTTAAGTCAGGCAATGTTCTACTTTATTATGAGCCAGTTCAGATGAGCTTGCGCAAGCAAGCGAAAGAGATGTTGGTGGCCCTAAGGAATAAGTCGCTGCTTCAATCATTCGGCTTCGCCCCGGGCTCAGACGGACCCCAAGGAAAAACGCCAATGCAAAGATAATAGCAGGAATGACCACAAGCCATGCGAGAACATACATCAAGTTGAGAGGGAAGGTGCGAATTTCCACCTTCTCCCCGATCAATGTAATCAGGGCTCCAAGAATTATCGTAACCAAGAAAGATACAGGCTCTATCTTGGTCCTAGAGTTTTTCAGCTTTTATGTGGAAACGCTCGACCGCCAATATGAATACTCGAAATTTCATTTGGAGAATATATTATGAATAGTTATTCCCGGTATTCCTTTAAAGTCATCTTCATTTTCAGTCAGTATGTCGCTTACGTTGTTTGCTCTCATTGTTTCAGCTATTAGCGTGTCCAAGAATGGCGATCCGAAGGTCTTAGAAGTGGCTATAGCTGACCTTACAGTTTTGAAGTCCAACGACTCAAATCTCGACAAGCCTGTTCCACAAATGGAATTAAAGTCACCTTATTTTGCAGTGTAGTAGTGAAAGACGATGAGGGGTTAAAAATCGACGATATACATCATTTCCAACTTTATCATGGCGCAGAAAATTATTCCGTCACAGGACAATTCTGATGAATTTCGGTTCTAATGCAAAACGACTGTTGATTCATTCTTCTAACACTAATCAATTTATTAACTCTTGTTCGTGAATCCTTTGTTATTGCTACGCACAATCCAGCTATTGGATACTGGACTCTAAACTCCTAAAGGTACTAGCGTTAGTCAGTTGTGTCCAGCACCGCAGTTCGGGCACTTAATATAAGATTCATCGAACATGGTTCCACAATGCAAACAGCGAATCATAATTGCTGGGTCTTTGGAAGTCTCTGTTTGTTTGGAATTGGGAAGAGGTTGTGCAACTTTCTCGACCGTGCCCTGTCGATTACTGATTGATGGTGACGGCTTCCGGAAAATTCTACTCAATATGCCTATCACGAAACCAACGATTATGAAAATTAGACCTACTAACTCTGTTCCCAAAACTGTCAGTACTAGACCAAAGAGCATAATGACCATTCCAAACATGTAATATCTTTGAATTTTCGGAAACATCCTTTTCGGTATTGTTGCGGGACCGCTGCCTTGATGTGTCAACATAATGTGATAGACGATGCGTTATTTAAATTTCCTAGATTAGAAATTTGGGCACATACGAACAATTCTTCTATGAGCGTCTGGGCACCTCCAAACTACGGGCAAGATTTCCGTGAACATTTAAAGCTTGTCGGATAAACTGTGAGCAGACTCGCTTGGCCGTTCAGCAATGCTTAAGTATTTCCCCTATATACAATTCTGTACCCATGGAAGAGAGCGACTTACGGATTTTGACTATTCCGTGCCTTTTTTCAGCATTTAGTTACTGATAGCTCTCTCAGACTGTGAGGTGTATTTTTATGAATTTTGAGATATTCATAACTAGAGTTCGCTTCGCATTTCGCGTTTTTTGTGGCAGGGTTACTCGGGATAGGGATCAAGTGGAGGAGCCTCTCTTCAACCGTTGCAAACTGGAAGTCGGATATGGGACAGATAATTTTGTTCGTCGATGCAGAGGAACTGAAATTGAATCCATTCATCTGTTTTTGACTGAGATAAGGAAATTGAATTTTCAAGTTAGGGAGCTTTGAGTGAAATGAACAATGTATACAAGAACGTAAAACTGGCATCTCTGAACGGTCCAGAAAGGACCTTCGTGAGAGTTGGAAAGTCGAGCATAGGAAAGGACTTCGTTGTGATTGGAGGTCCATGCAGTGTTGAGAATGAAGAACAACTCCTCGACACGGCAAGAAAGGTAAAGGAAGCAGGGGCAGACATGCTTAGAGGTGGGGTATTCAAGCCGAGGACTTCTCCATACTCTTTCCAGGGGTTGGGGTTAAAAGGACTGAAGCTTCTGGAAAAGGCAAAAGAAGAAACGGGTCTCCCAATAGTGACTGAAGTTATGGACACCCGAGACGTAGGGTGGGCAAGCGAATACATTGATGTCTTGCAGATCGGAGCAAGGAACATGCAAAATTTTTCCCTTCTAAAGGAGGTTGGAAAAGTCAACAAACCGGTCCTCCTTAAGAGGGGAATGAACTCAACAATAGAGGAATGGCTTAGCAGCGCAGAATATATTCTCAACGAAGGAAATCCAAACGTTATCCTCTGCGAGAGAGGCATAAGAACGTTTGAGACATACACCAGAAACACTCTCGATCTGAGTGCAGTACCTGCCTTGAAAGAACTGACTCACCTTCCTGTCATTGTTGACCCATCGCACGGAACAGGCAAGGTCAGTTTGATTGAACCTATGAGCCTGGCTTCAGTAGCATCAGGTGCAGACGGACTGATCATAGAAGTACACAGAGACCCTTCTGTGGCCCTCAGTGACAAGGATCAGGCACTGATACCGACACAGTTTGCGGAGCTTGTAAGGAAGGCAAGAATGTTGAGAGATTCGATGGAGAATTTGAAATGAGCTCCCCGGGTCTGACTGCTACAATTGGTGACTCTAGGATATTGATGGGAAATTCCTTTAAAAGACTCCCGGAACTGGTAAGCAAGGATAATTTTGTCGTGGTCACTGATAAGAAGGTTGGGGATCTGTACAAAGATCAACTTGCAGATTTTCGCTTCATAAAAATTGGTACCGGAGAGCGTTCCAAGACACTCCGTACCGTTGAAGGAATTTATGAATATTTTCTTGAACAAAAGGTGGACAGGACATCATATGTGGTGGGTTTGGGGGGAGGACTTGTCACTGACGTAACTGGTTTCGCCGCCTCGACCTATATGCGAGGAATCAGGTTTGGATTTGTGCCAACCACTCTGCTTTCCCAGGTGGATGCAAGTCTAGGAGGAAAGAATGGAGTCAATCTCCGTGGTCTGAAGAATATGATCGGTATAATTAAGCAACCGGAATTCTGTTTGATAGATTTCAACTTCTTGAATACACTTCCAAGGGAACAAATAATTTCCGGAATGGCTGAGGTTGTCAAGTGTGGTGCCATCTCTGATAAGAACTTGTTTGAATATGTAGAAATTAATTGTGAGGAAATACTAGATTTGAACGAGTCAAAACTTGAACACGTGGTATCGTCAGCGATAGCCGTGAAGATGAATGTTGTACGACAAGACGAGATGGAAAAGGGCGAAAGGATGAAGTTAAATTTCGGGCACACACTAGGTCACGCAATTGAAAAAGTCACGGGAATACCCCACGGATATGCCGTGAGCGTAGGGATGGTTGCTGCGTCCAGACTTTCGAATGCAAAGGGATTGCTGGGAAGGGACGAACTCGACAGGATAGAGGAACTCCTTAAAAGAATCGGACTGCCAACAAGAATTGACGCAGATGTGGAAGAAGTCTTTGGTGCAATGTCCTCTGACAAAAAGGGTGCAGGCGATTCGGTCAACATGATCCTACTCAACGGAATCGGGAGCTCTGCCATCGTTAGGATTCAAAAAGAGGACTTAAGGAAATCAATAGAGGGGGTGTGCACTTGAAGAGTAGCCCTCTCCCCAGCGTTTGCGTGAGTCTCAAAGCCTCATCGACTCCAGAAGCAATCAGAAAACTCAGAATGTTCAAACTCGCAGAGATCAGACTTGACGGAATGAAACTCAAGAGGGAGGAGGTCAGAGAAATATTTTCACTCCGTCTTCAGTTGATAGCGACCTGCAGGCCAGGAAACATGACAGAAAAGGGTAGAGCCGAATTATTGGTAGAAGCTATCGATGCCGGTGCCTCTTATGTCGATGTCGAGATAGAATCAAGAAAATGGTACAGGGAATTGATTGTCAGTAAGGCGCGGGAAAAGGGTTGCAAGGTCATAATATCTTACCACAACTACGAAGAGACCCCCTCTGACAGCGCGCTGAACAAGGTCATTGAGAAGGCGAGAAGATACGGAGGAGACATAATAAAGATAGCATGCGAGGCGAACAGTCTATCTGATAGTGCCAGACTATTGGGACTCCTTGGGCATCAAAGTGGTCTCATTGTGATAGGCATGGGGAAGTTGGGTCGAATAACCCGAGTGGTCGCTCCCATCTTAGGAGCTCCCTTCACTTTCGCCTCCTTGTCAGATGGAAAGGAAACTGCTGAAGGTCAGATGGATTTCGGCAAGACCTTGGAAATGATAGGTGCATTGATGTGAACAAGGATCTGTTCTGTCTCTTAGGCAATCCAGTAGATCACTCCGTTTCACCAGCCATGCACAATGCAGCTTTCAGAGATCTAGGCATCCATGGAATTTACACGACAATGCTTGTTAAAGATGGAGAGTTGGAGAACTCGATTTCCGCCTTGAGAAGGCTCAATGTGAGGGGGATCAACGTCACAATGCCGTTCAAGGAGGAAGTGATCAAATTCATTGACGGGATCGACACTCCTGCTCGCGAAGTCAGGGCGGTCAACACAATCGTCAATGAAAATGGCAAACTGATCGGGTACAACACGGACATTTTGGGAGGCGTGCAAGCGGTGCTCAGTGTGATCAATGACTTGAAAGGCAAGAAAGCAGTAATTCTCGGGAAGGGGGGTGCAGGAAGAGCATTGTCATACGGACTCGGGAAACAGGGTATGAAAACACTGACTCTCGGGAGAACAGAAATGGTCGAAGATAATCTTGCGGTCTTAATAGACGATGCGGATCTAATATGTAATTGCACGCCACTAGGAATGACTACGGGGTTTACTCCAGTTCCCAAGAGACTGTTAAGGAAGAAGATGGTAATTTTTGACGCAGTTTATGGAAATGGGGTTACTGACCTGATAAGAGATGCAAAGGAGATGGGCTGCAGAACTGTTGATGGTCTGAGAATGCTCGTCGACCAAGGAGCAAGTTCGCTCAAACTCTGGATGGGGATTGAACCGAACAGAGAGGTTATGTTGAAGGCAGCCAATGATGGGATCAAAAAGATCAGAGACAGAAAATGGAGAAACATCTACTTCGTTGGGTTCATGGGAACAGGTAAGAGTAGCGTAGGGGCGAAGGTTGCGGATATTCTTAAAAGAAAATTTGTCGACACAGATCTCGAGATTTCAACTCAAACAGGACTCCCAATAAGTGGGATCTTTAAGAACTTGGGAGAGCAAGAGTTTCGAAGAATCGAGAGAGACGAAATAGAAAAGTCCTGCAGAGAATCTGGGTTGGTCGTATCTCCCGGAGGCGGTTCGGTACTCAATTTTGAAAACGTCTCGGAGATGAAGGAACATGGATCTATCATCCTTCTAAAAGCAAATGCGAACACAATCTATTCTAGAGTCAAAGCAGAATATTCTAGACCTTTACTGGAAGGAGAGAATGGTGGAATTGACAATGTCAAACTTTTGAACGAAATGGAACGTAGGGCTCCATATTACCTTCTTGCAAGAGACATTGAAATTGTGACTGACGACAAGAGCATAGAAACGGTTGCAAGGGAAGTCATACAGAAAATGGAAGTGGTGGGATGAAGGAATATGCGGTGAGTATTGCAGTGAGGCCTTCTGTCATTCAGGGGGAAGTCACTGCATCTCCTTCCAAGAGTCAGACGCACAGGGCATTGATATGTGGGGCCCTTGCAGATGGAATAAGCATCATCCATAATCCACTGATATGTGATGATACGGAAGCAACTCTGGAGGCATGCGAGACAATCGGTGCAAAGATTCTCACCAAGAGTGAAGAGAAAATAGTGATAAAAGGAATCAGTGGAAATGCAAATGATATTCCTTCGGAAATCAATTGTCGGGAGTCGGGCTCAACCCTCAGGTTCTTTGCACCAATAGTTGCAGCCCTGGGTGCGAATGCCAAATTTACAGGTAGAATGTCGCTCTTGAGAAGACCAATGGAAGAGTTGATGAGTGCACTGGAAAAATTAGGTCAGAGTATCGAATTCATCACAAACAAAGGAACGATCCCATTCAGGATAAGAGGAGTCAGCGGAGGAAGTGGAAAGAAAATAGAGATGAGGGGTGATATCAGCTCTCAATTCATTTCGGGTCTATTGTTTGCACTCCCCCTGCTTAAAGGCGAAAGCGAGATTTCCCTTACCTCTAATCTGGAGTCCAGAGATTATGTGGAGCTGACAATTGAAGTACTTGAAAAATTCGGAATAGAAATCGAGAGATCGGAGGATATGCGAAGTTTCAAGGTGAACGGGAACCAGAAGTACCACAGCACTGAATTTAATGTAGAGGGAGATTACTCCTCGTCTGCATTCATGTTAGTTGCTGGGGCACTCTCTGGAGGAAAGTCTGGAGTCACGGTAACCAATCTGAGACGAAACTCAAGACAGGGGGACAGGAGGATAGTCGAGATCCTTGAGAGAATGGGGGCCAAAATAGAAATTACTGAATCTTCGGTCACAGTGAAGAAGAGTCTTCTCTCAGGTTGCGTCATTGAGGGCAACGATATTCCAGATCTTGTTCCCGTCCTATCAATTGCTGCAAGCCTTTCAGACGGAGACACAAAGATCGTAGGGGTAGAGAGGCTACGACTGAAAGAGAGCGACAGGATTTCAGCAATTATTTCACTCCTAAATTCATTCGGATGCAGAATCACCAACTCGCATGGTGCACTTGAAATTCAGGGGAACAATGCACTAAATTCGCAACATCCACTGGATTTTGAGGACCACAGATTGGTAATGGCAGCCTGCATTGGAGGACTGGTTGGCAGAGGTGAGACTCTGGTAAGAAATCCCACGGCTGTCAAAAAGTCATATCCGGAATTCTTCGACCACATCCGAAAACTTGGAGGTGACGTCACGACCATAAGCAACTCCATTGGCAGTAATCTCAAGCTGAGAGTTTATGGAGAGAGCCATGGAAAGAGAATAGGAGTATTTCTAGATGGTGTGCCGAAGGGAATCCAAATCAGTGGAGAATGGATTCAGTTGGAGCTGGACAAGAGGAAAAGCACGAGTTCCCTCACAACTCCCAGGAGGGAACCAGACAATGTTGAAATCCTGGGTGGGGTGGATCAAGGGATCTCCACCGGTGAAACAATCAGACTCGAAATCAAAAACATGGACGTGAAGTCGGATATCTATGAAAAAAACAGAAACTTCATCAGGCCAGGCCACGCTGACTTCACAGCACGGCAAAAGTATGGCAGTGTTTTTGACTACAGGGGAGGTGGATTTCTGTCGGGGAGGATGACTGCATGCTTCGTTGCTGCGGGTGCTATCGCCAAGAAGATTCTTGAGGTAAATGGGATAAGAGTGATGTCTCACATTGTCCAAATTGGAAAGGTTCGGATCAGAGCCGATCCAAGCGATGCCGAGATCGAGCTTTGTTCATTTCAGAGCACCGTGAAGTGTACTGATGTTGAGACAGCCAGAGAAATGGAAAGTTCAATTGAAACGGCCAGGAGAGAGGGAGACTCTCTTGGCGGAACAATAGAGTGCAGGATCATCGGTCTCCCTGTAGGAGTAGGAGAGCCCGTATTCCACTCTTTGGAAGCTGCAATTTCTCAAGCAATTTTTGCAATACCAGCAGTAAAAGGTATAGAATTTGGCTCGGGCTTTAAAGGAACGGAGATGAGAGGGAGTGAAAACAACGATCCTGTTTCCATGAGCGGAAATGAAGTCATCACCCTAACAAACAACGCAGGTGGAATTCTCGGGGGAATCAGTAATGGCATGCCAGTAGTTTTCCGAGTGGCAATAAAGCCAACCTCCAGCATTGCGAAGGAGCAGAGAACTATCGACTTTGCTAAGTCTGTGGACCTAAAATTTTCGGTAAAAGGGAGGCATGATCCCTGCATCGCGGTACGGGCACCACCGGTAGTCGAAGCAATGGCAGCCATTGCAACTGCGGATATCATGATGGCTGGAGACTTGATCGAAAACCATAGGATGTGAAAGTATGAACTTAGAAGAAATAAGAAAGAAGATAGATCAAACGGATTCGGAACTTATAGGACTCCTGAGCAAGAGGATGTCGCTCTCAATAAGAGCAGGTAGGGTCAAGAATAGAATAGAGGACAGAGAAAGAGAGGAACAAATTCTCGATAGGGTAAAGTCAAGGAGGGATCGATTGATATCTCCTACATTTTCTGAAAAGATTTACCGTGAGATAATAGAGGAATCCAAGCGATTGCAGGGGAAGAAATTAAAATTGTCCGGATTTCAGGGGGAAAGAGGGGCATTTGGTGAGATTGCATGCACCATGTATAGCGACACCACCATCCCGGTTCCATGCGTTGAGTTCTCTGACGTTTTCGAGGGTGTTTTGAAGGGCGAACTTGACTACGGAGTGGTTCCTATCGAAAACTCTTCGGAAGGAGCAATAACATCAGTGAGTCACCTGGTTACAGAAAATGATCTCAATATTGTTGGAGAGGTCTTGGTGCGGGTTCATCATTCTCTGTTGGCACCCCCTAATGTTGGCATAAAGGATATCAGTGTCGTCTATTCTCATCCACAGGCGCTTGCTCAGTGCAGGAATTTTCTCGCGAGAAACGAGTTGGAGCCACGTCCGTATTACGACACTGCAGGAGCTGCCGCAATGATAGGAAGAGACAGACCGATTGGGGCTGGAGCGATTGCAAACGAGGTTTGTTCAGATCTCTATGGACTGAAAGTGATCGATGACAAGATCGAAGATTCAAAATCAAACTTTACCAGATTTCTTGTTTTGTCAAGGGAGAAAGGACAATCAGATGGGAATAAGTGTTCCATTACATTCTCAACCGTAGACAAAGCCGGAGCATTGACCTCAATTCTCAGGATCTTCAACGATGCAGGAATAAATCTCACGATGATAGAATCCATACCATCAAGAGATTCGCCGAATAAAGCAAGATTCCTGATTGATTTCATGATACAATATCCCGGAGAAGGAGCTGAGGCAATCCTTGAAAAAATAAGAAATCAGACTTCAGGATTCAAATTATTGGGCATCTACAGGAGTTGGTCAGAATGAGAATTGTAGTAATGGGTATGGGTAAAATGGGATCTTGGCTGGCCACGTCCTTCCTGAAAGGAAACGAAGTAGCGGTTTACGATATTGATTCGAAGAAAGCTAGGGAGGCACAAGGATGTAGGATTCTAGCATCGCCGGGGGGAATAGAAGAGTTCAAACCAGATCTGCTGATCAATTCGGTGAATCTTAAAAATACGGTAAAGGCATTCAACGAAGTAGTTTCTTTCCTGCCTGAAGAGTGTATTCTTGCCGACATATCGTCGATAAAAGGAGATCTGCCAAATTACTACCGAAACTCAAAACACAGATTCGTATCCACTCACCCGATGTTCGGTCCAACGAACACAAGTATGAGCCTTCCAGTGGGTGAGAGTTCAATAATTATTCGAGAATCTAACGAGTCCGGGAAGAAAATTTTCAGTGACTTATACCGTGAAATGGGACTGAATGTGTACGAATTTTCCTTCGACGAACACGACTCGATGATGGCATATTCACTTACTCTCCCATTTTCTTCTTCAATGGTTTTTGCAGCGTGCGTCGACACGAAAGCCGTGCCAGGCACCAATTTCAAGAAACACATGGAGTTGGCAAAGGGACTCCTCTCAGAGGATGATGGTCTCCTTTCAGAAATTCTCTTCAATCCCAAGTCCATCGCCCAAATCGAGAAGATAACTTCCAGACTGGAACTCCTAAAGCACATCATCCGGGATCGTGACTATGAGGAGGCTGGAAAGTTTTTTGAAAAGTTGAGGGATAATATTAGCAATTGACCACGTCTCGTGAGGCTGTTCCATACATCAGAACAGAACAAACGAGATTGGAAAGTCAATACGAGGACGAACCATCAATCGGTTCCAGGTCTCGGTTAAACTCCACAAATATGTAATGCAATATTTGATCTGAACTACGTCACTCGTGCGGGTTTGGCATACCAATCAATATCCTGTGCTGAACCAGAAGATAGCAATTATGGTAACTTCCAGCAACTCAAAAATACTTTCAAATACTTGTTTGCACTTTCTAACTGTTAGCTATAGCGAATAACTATATACCTCGAATATATTCGGGAGAGTGAAAAATTTTAACCAAACCATAACTGAGGTACAGGAGCGTACAAAGCTCATTGGCAATCTCAAGGGAATGACTGATGAGGTTATGGTCTGGCGACAGAGGGTTCTCCGAAATGAAGGGTTGACTAAGTCGGGTCTATTCGTACTGTACTACGTGAGCAACAAAGGTCCTTTGAAGTTGACCGATTGTTCGACGAGTCTTGGCGTATCGAAACCTACGGTCACGAAGATCGTCGATAATCTGGAGAAGAATGGATATGTTGAGAGGAAAAAAGAAGGTAGAGACAGAAGGAGTTGCTTCGTCCATCTGACCAAACGTGGGAAGGAAACTATGGACTCCATGAACAAGCAGCTTGAGGATGTATTCCAAAGGGCCACAGTTGGTCTGAAGGGCGACGAGGTCACTAAACTCAATTCTTCCATCGATGCTATCAGAGAAAGTTTCAGATCTATTTCGCAACTTGATCTAAAAGGTGAATAAGATGTACGAAAATGGAAACGGAAAGGTAGAATACGACAAGCATTACACGAACCGAGTCATGATACTCCTTGCATTCATTGTAATCATAG
>JAMCQR010000061.1 GCA_023379555.1 Thermoplasmatota archaeon
CTCGTCAGTATCAAATTATTTTCAGATATGCTGATGATATAAGAATCATCCTTGTCCTTTTCTATGTACTTCACATCATACCCGATTATCCGCAGATATCTGGCCAGTTTACCGAGCATGCTATCTGCTATTATCATCGTTTGACGTATACCACTTCTGCGCTTTTTATGCTATCTATTATCTCTTTTCCGAACGCCATTTTCTTCATCTTCACGTCCCTGGGTTCGTCTACTGGTCTTGCGTAGTCAAATCCATGAATATAGATTTTCTTTGCCCCCATCAAGACGCCCATGATCACGCTCCTGTCTCCATCTGTGAACCCGCCTATGTTTCTCACCCTCTGCAATGGAACGCTCTGAGTCGTTCCTAGAACAACTCCCTGCATTCTTGGGACAAACTTCACCAATTTTCGTATGTTATCACCGTGGGCATGCACTACCTTTATGCTCTCAGTGTGGTTCAATATCTTGTCGACGGGTCCGTCCAAATCCGTCACGATCATGTCGCAACTTCCGTCATAGTAGTTGAGGCCAGAGTCCGCGACTATTACGTAACCCTTTGGTTCACCAGCCGGATCTGCGGGTCCAATAACACTCACAATTTCCTCCCTCGGAAGATCCTGCCAGAGGTTCTTCGAGATCAGATTATTCAGTTCAATTCCGGCCAAAAGGTCCCCGTATGGGTTGAACCTAAAGGTCGCGACTATCTTTCTGTGAAGTTGTATGTTCCGTTGAGTGCTCCTCGAATCCTTTTGCATGTCTCCTTCTGAAAATGGAAATGATCACTCCAAAACTCACACCTAGCACTGTCAATACTATAGCGACCGTGAGGTAATACGTCTTTACGGCACCCGTCAGGAGGGCATAACTGACGAAAGAAAGCAGCCCGAGTACAGCTGTGAAGAAGCTGATGTAGAAAAATGCAGAAAGAATGTAAGCCTTGATCATCTCCACCCTCTTCCCCTTCTCATATATCAGAAATCCTTCCACTATTCTCCCTGTGTCAAAGATCAGGATGGCAATGATTGTGATGGGGACTATCCTGTAGATCAGGTCGATAATTCCGAGGACTGGAACCCTGGTCTGAAGGGCCACGAGGAAACCGCCGTAAATACCATATGCAAAGACGGCTATCGCGATGAGGAGTGAGAATACTGTGACCCTCGTGTTTACGAATTCGTCCACGAGTCTTGAGAAAGTCTCAGAGATTCTTTTTCCTGCGGAATACGCTTTACTCAGAAAATAAATTCCAATCGCAGAAACGACCGTCATGAATCCTGTTGTGGCAGGATCCAGACTACCCAGTCCGTAGAGGTAAACCCTCATTCCCAGGACGAAGAGTATCGTGATTCCAAGAACGAGGAAACCCACCCCTATCGGTGCGAGCACTTTCCTCAGGAATTTCTCCTCCTTCAGCGCTTTTACAATAATATAATACATCGACTCGATTTGTGGAGCCTGCCTCACTGTCACCCGTTTGATTGCTCTTATCTTGATTCTGCTCTGTATCAGAGGGAGTATGAAATCATCCTCTGCTCCATCTGAAACCACAACAACGTCAGATGGCTTTATCGTCGTTACTATTTCATCAATCTGTTTTCCCAATATCTCATCTGATACAGTTCCCACATTCTTGTGGCCGCATATGGTCGCAATTTCAATATCTTCCCCTGACTTTACGAGTGAGTCGTAGGTGGATATGGCAGAAAACAAGGCATTGGAATCTGAGTCTTCAGCGTCTGCCAGCATCAGGGAATTGGCTGCCGACAGGTTGGACTCCCTTCCGATTATGGGGGATCTTATTCCGGCCTTCTCACCAAAATCGTTGTCCCTGTCGATGCATAGGACTAAAGTCTTGCTCATTTGACTACAAAGTATCCCGCACTTTTCTGCCTGACAACCCTCTTTACATAACCCTTGTTCAGCAGCTCCTGCAGGGCATTTGTAACGAGACCCTTGCCCATAGAGGCTGTCTTCATAATGTCGTCGGCAGTCTTCATCTTGTCTTCAGCAGTGGAACCCAGTCGTTTGAGGGAGTCATAAACTTTTTGAGCGGGTGGTGTAAGATCGCCCATTTATATTCACCGTTATAATGAATGACTATTAGATATAAATATGATTTGTGAAATTTACTAATTCCGTTGACACGATTATCTTTTCGTTGTTTTCAGGGCGCAGAACCAGCGTGGACCGAGTTGACACAAAGTATAGGATGCAGGATGCATAACCAAATAGATGCTAGAATCACTTGACGGAAGAATTGAATCGATCATCTCAGACGATATTATTTTCGGAAAGATACTCAGCAGGAAGGAGGAATTCACCAGGAACAAGGACAAGGGAATTGATGAAAAGTTCTCTGAACTAACATTTTGCACTCTGACGGCAAATACCTCAGCGGAAATGGGGCTGAAATGTCAGGAATATTTGGACACACTCCAGCGATTCGACCTGGAGAGTTTGAGAACTGCTCTCGAATACTGCCATTACAGATTTCCTAACACTAGGTCCAAATTCATATCTCAAAATTTTAGACACAAGAATTCGCTTGGTGAAATACTGGATTCGAATCAAAGGAGAGACAAGCTGATCGAGACCTACATGGGAATCGGAATGAAAGAAGCATCTCATTTTTTACGCAACATAGGATACTTCCAGTATCCCATCCTTGACAAACACATCCAAAGATTCCTTTCCAGCTACTACGGGAAGGAAATCAAGATCAAGAACAGAAAAGATTACGAAAGGGAAGAGATCCTATTCCTGGATATTTCGAAGAAATATGACCTGGAACCTGGAATCATGGACCTTGTCGTTTGGTACCTTATGACCGGAAAGATTCTGAAGTGAGGTTGCCGTTCCTTGCAGCTGGAACCTATTTCCGTCACTTGGAAAGATCCAATATTGCTCTTGCTGTCTCCTCTGGTTTGGTGATCATTGGGAAGTGACCGGAGTCGATGATCTTGTATTCTCCCTCAATCCTTCCCCATTTTCCTGCGATGAGCTCATTGACATCGCTCCCGCTCTTTGTACAGAATATGTGGGCTGCTTTTAGTCCGTCATACTTTTCACTCAGAACTATCGGATCTGTCGCGTATTTCACTGGCCACGGTGTGGAGAGAGAGAACATCCACTCTTTGTCTGCACTCGCAACATCTTCTCCTATCATTTTTAGAACATCCTCTGTGAATGGGATTGTGGTCTGACCTGGTTCTAACTTGCCAAACTCGTCTGGTTGAAAGCTCATCTGTGAGGTCCTCACCTTTTCCGGCCTGAATGTGTCCAGGTACAACAACAGTCTTACCTTGTCCGGTATCTTGTCTCCCACGGATGCTATGACCTTGGCTGCAAAAGAGTGTCCAACCAGTACGACATCTTCTAACTGGTTGTACTTTATGACGTTCAGCACATCCATCACTGCGGTTTCGATGCCAATTTGTGGGGAAAATAGATGGACTCTTTCCCCCATTCCTGTCAGTGTGACAGGGTAGACCACATTGCCTGCACTCTCAATTTGCGGTGTGATCTTCTTCCACACCCAGCTACCCAACCAGGCGCCTGGCACCATTACAAATGTTGTCATTTTGATAATACCTCATATTCCATTCCGACTCATACTTAATACTTAAGTAGTTTGCGAGGGAAGGATATCTTTCCCCTGACCCCAAGATTAGAAGATTGAATATTTCCCATTTTCTGCATACTTCTTTGGACGACAATTTTCATTAGGTCGTAAGAGCTTAGGATTTCTCTGGAGTCAGGACATGAGAGCTACCCTTGCAGTTGGTGGAAACGCCTTGTTGGAGAAGTATGATAGGGGAACTGCTGAAGAGCAAATTTACAGAGCTGAGTTGACTGCTAGGAAGACTCTTGAATTTTTCAGGAGCAATGAAGTAGTTCTTACTCACGGGAATGGACCTCAGGTGGGGGCAATACTGCTGCAAAACGAGTTCTCCAGCTCGGTAAGTCCGGCAATGCCTCTCGATGTCTGTGGAGCCATGTCACAGGGAAATATTGGATATTTTTTGCAGACTTCTTTTCAGAAAGTATTCAATGAGTCAGGGATAGACAAGAAAGTGGTAACAGTAATCACAAGGACCGTCGTTGAAAAGGATGATCCTGCTTTCAAGAATCCAACAAAACCAGTTGGCAAATATTATACAAGGTACGAAGCTCAGGTTTTGGAAGAAAACAATGGATTTGTTATGCGGGAAGATGCTGGACGAGGATACAGAAGGGTCGTCCCTTCTCCTAGACCGGTCGACATTGTTGAGATAGAGCAGATAAGATATTTGATGAACGAAAGGTTCGTTCCCATCGCAGTGGGTGGCGGAGGGATACCAGTTATCAGAACCGATGGTGGATACACCGGCGTGGAAGCGGTCATAGATAAGGATCTGGCGTCGTCATTGATAGCGATCGAGTTGAATGTCGACATTTTCATAATCTTGACAGCGGTGGATGCGGCCTACATCAACTTCAACAAACCCAACCAGGAAAAACTCGGAACCGTTGGAATAAATGAACTGAAGAAACTGAAGTTAGCAGGTCACTTCGCTGCCGGAAGCATGCTACCAAAGATAGATGCAGCGGTGAACTTCGTGGAGAGAACTGGTAGAAAGGCGGTCATAACGAATGCAGAAAATATGAGTGATGCTTTGTCTGGCAAAGCCGGAACAATAGTGACTGCTTAGACCTTTGAAATCTTACCGTCGTTGAACTTGATTTTGTTGTTGTGCTCCAACCAGGATAAAGTTTCGTCGAATTCTCTATGAGAGATGAACAGGTCATTTTTCTTATGCAGACAATATTCAATTTCCTCCCTTGTCATTGAAGTTCCCATGCATCCGAGGATGAGATTCCTGAAATCCTCCTTCTTGTTCCACGGGAATATGAACCATTTCCAGTTGTCAGCTGTTATCTCTTCTGCAAAGTAGTCCGGTACGACTTCAGATTTGTTGATGTGAAGGAACGTGGCCGTTTTGACTATCTTAGGATTCTTCTGTTTTGTCGCTTCAATTGCCAGTTTTATAGATTGGCCTGTATCGGTTATGTCATCGACCACCAGAACAGATCTTCCGCTCAGGTCCTTGACTATGGGATATGTCACAGCAGCCTTCCCATCAGGTGTTGCAGTGATACCCCAGTGTTCCGTCTTGAGTGTGAAAATGTCTTTTATGCTAAGATAATCCGAAAGTATTCGTGCAGGGACCAGTCCTCCTCTGATGACAGAGATGACACAATCGAATTTGAAATCCCCGATTTTCTCAACGATTATTTCGGCCCATCTTTCAATTTCTTCCCAGCTCACAACCCTCGAGGGAACCCTTTGAAAGTCCATTATTATCAAGTCATAGTGTTTCTCTTTATTTAAGCTCTTTTTAGACGAGGAACCGGTGCAGCTTGTGCCTATTGAATTGCTACAAGAAAAGGGTTTAAGCCAAAAGTTCATTTAAGAGCGATGAAAGTTGTGTATGGCAACGACGATGTTGCCGGCAGGAACATTAGTTATTTCCTTGAGAAGAATTTTGCAGTTGATGTTATAGCACTCGAAGAGCATCCAATCTATCACGACTATCCCGAGAAAGAGGCAGGGGCAAGAAAAGATGAGTTGATTATAATCCCGAGCCAGCACAAGAGCCTCAAGAATATCAGGAGTCTAACCGTCCATGCAGCTGGGAACTTCGACACAAACGACTATGGTGGAGCAAAGAATAAGATGACACTATACGACGGGAAGTATGCTCGCGGAGTTCTTATGAACATCAACAAGTACGCCCAGGGATTGAATTTTGAGGTCACGTACGAAGCTACTCACCACGGTCCTTACTCTGAAAATCCGTTGGTGTTCGTGGAGATCGGTTCTAGCGATCTCGAGTACGGAGACAAGGAAATTGGATACATGATGGCAAGGGCGATTTACGAATCATACGGCGAGGAGGCTGAGATTTACTGTGGAATCGGAGGAATGCACTATTCTAGCAAGTTCACCAAGATGGCAATCAACGAGGGATTGGCGTTTGGCCACATCGCCTCGAAATACAGGTTCGCGTCCCTCACTCCGGATTCTCTAAATGAAATGTTTCAGAAGTCTACCGGGGCGCAGGGTTTCCTGATAGAGAACAAGTCCTTTGATTCCCTGCAAAAGAATTCACTCAAGAAGATGCTAGATTCAAAATCCCTTAACTACAGATTTGTTTGACCTAGAGAGAGGCTACAATTAGTGGGAGCAAGACCGTTGCTTCACCTTCTATCAGGACCTGCTTTGCACGCGGTTTTATCTTTCCCCAGGAAACAGCTTCCCTCGGCTGAGCCCCCGAGAGACTTCCATCAAATTCCTGAGCCGTTGTTATGTAGATCGCGTAGTCCAGTCCACCTCTGAACTGGTTCCACCATATCACGTGGTGCTTTGAGATCCCGCCACCGATAATGATTGCTCCCATTTTCCCTTTGGCAGAGTTGAAAACGATTTCGCTAAGTCTGTGCTCATCTTCCAGTGAATCGATAGCAAAATCGTGATTCATTTCCCAGAAAGACCAGAGTTGTGATCCGAACGATCCGTCTGTATATCCCGGAATGAAAACGTCTACTCCGTTTTCGTATGCGGCATTTAGGATTGAGTTCTTTTTCATTTGCTTTCCCAGATCTCTGAGAAGGTCCGTTATTGTCCACTTCTTTTTCTTCTCATATTCTTTTTCAAGAAACGGCATCATCTTTTCTTCTATGATCTTCCCGTAGTGATCCTGCGGGATTACCACGTTACCAAGTCTGTATTTCTTCTCCCTGAGAAGCACGGCATCATTGAGCATGAAGTCGCCACGGTAGTAGTTCTTGTAACTCCGTGCCAGATCGTGGTCGACAGTTCCTGCTGTGGTGATTATGTGGTTTACGATCCCTGAATTTATCAGGTCCACTATTGCACCTCTGGTACCGGTAGAAACTAT
>JAMCQR010000062.1 GCA_023379555.1 Thermoplasmatota archaeon
TAGATATGGAAGTAGGTTACATCACTGGAAAATACCGGTGTGCCGACTGTGGTTATGTTGGAAGTGTCATTTTTGAGTTTGATGACAAGAATTACCAGAGATTCTTGAAACAGCTCAAGGAAGACCCGAGTAGATGACAGATTGCATGCACTTTAGAATACCCTCTCGTTGCTCCCTTTCTCAATATCCAGAATCATAGAGCTTGGAATGATATCGTTTTAACATATGCGAGCGGGAATTCCCCTTTCACGAGATAGATGATGAAAGCGAGTGAAAAGTTTATTGGTTCTCCCAACATATTGCAATGTCCGCTGGCAGACAGAAGTGAAACGGGTCGGATAGCATATTGCTTCATGCATACCTGCATCCGTAAAGTCAGATGGCTTAGCATGAAGGACAGAATACCTTCGGGCCGAGGGGGGAATTCAAGCCCATGGAGATTCTCGCCAGCAACCCTTGAAGTGGGAAGCTCCCTGCGAAAGCTGGGAGAGGAGGTCACTTGCGCCCTCTTCCATCATGGATCATGGTTGTAAAGATGATTTAGGCTAAACCTGTCCTTTGACACGCGTTTGGTACAAGATTTGGTGAGCATCAAGCACGGAAAATACATCTAGATTCAGAGTCAATAATTATCAGGCTTGAGTAAAGAAGTCAGACATATCCAAACCGCTACAATTCAGGAAATGTTCTCGAACGAGTCACCGAAAATTTCAGAATTTCTCCCGGCTCGTACTTTTTGATACTCTTTAGTATGAGGCCTGTCCCATCTTCCATGGTCCCGTGAAGGAAGAAGATGTCTCCCACTGTCTCGAAAGTGTCAACCGTGACACTATAAACTCCTTCCCCTATCGAAGTCCATTCTGGTCGGAACCCAAGATTTCCTATGAAGTTCATGGGAAAGTCGCCCACGAAATCACCTATCCAGGGTGTGCCTGGATATTCGTACAATTCCTTGTATGAGGCAACCTGCTCAAACCTTCCTTTGTGAAGTATCCCCACTCTGTCTCCGAGGGCTTCCGCCTCCTTCTGATCATGAGTCACGAAGAGGAACGTCTCGTTCAAATCTTCTTGTAACTTCTTGAGTTCACTCCTGGCACTATACCTGACCCTCGCATCGAGATTGCTTAGCGGCTCATCCATGAGAAAAAGGGTTGGACTTCTGACCATTGCCCTGGCCAGAGCGACTCTCTGTTGCTGACCCCCACTGATCTGCATGACCTTCTTCTTCAGTATGTCCTCTATGTTGAGCTTAGATGCTACGCTTCGTACGCTGGAGTCAATGTTTCTCCTTCTGTGCATCTTCAGAGGAAAAGCGATATTCTGGTAGACGTTCAAGTTTGGATATAGAGCATAATTCTGGAACACCATCGCCATGTTTCTCTTGTTCGGGGGGAGTCTGGTCACGTCCTTTCCATCTATCAGAATCTTTCCATCGTCTGGTTGTTCTATTCCTACTATGAGCTTGAGGAGAGTAGATTTACCGGTGCCAGATGGTCCGAGCACAACGAAAAATTCTCCCGTTTCAACGGCAAGTGACATGTCTCTAATCACTTCTGTCTTTCCATAGCTCTTGGTAACATTGATCAATTCAAGTTTTGAAGTCATTCCTAATCACCTCACTTATTTCAGGTTTGTATCCAGATGCGGCACGATCTAACAGAAAATTGATGACGGCTCCAGTAGACCAAGCTTGGGGATAGCATGGACTTATTATCATCTTATTCTCCGATATCAGCATGCCTTCCTTGTCTACTCCGAAGTACTCCGGCATTTTTCCCATTTTATCGTATGCCTCCAAGAGTCTTTCTCTGATTTCATTGGATTCTCTCCCGTAACCTCTCATCCTTAGTCCGTAGAAAATTATCCAGTTATCTTGCGGCCAAATTGCACCCCTCTGATAGGCCCTAGGATCGAATCTCTTGTCGTGAGTTGAGAGTGTTCTGATTCCATAATCGGTCAGCATATCGGACTCAAACAACCTATCGACCACTTCCCTCTCTCTTTCTCTGGAGAGTATCCCAGAGAATATGAGGTGCCCCGGATCGCTGGTAACTGCGGTTTCGGGCATGCCTAAACCGTCGACCGCCAGTGCATAGAACGCCTCATCTTCGGTCCAGAAATTGATTTCAAGTTGTTGGGGGATCCTTCTCTTCAACTCCATTATGGAATCCCTGAGGTTCCTAGTATCGTCATCGCTTTTGCTCAACAGGTCCGCCCCAGCTTGCAGGGAAGCGTACAGGTAACCTTGGGCTCCAACGGTAGCCACCGGATACTTTAATTCATCCAGAATATCTCCAATTCCATCTCTCCACGATTGGCTCCGAAGTCCGTGAGCGGCATCGTCTTTTTCGTACACCAACAATTTCCTATTTCTAGAATTCTGCACGATAAATTCCAGAGCCTTCTCTACTGTCCTCCTTATCTCATCCGACAGCGATTCTGGGACTCTTGTATTGAGCATAGAGACTAGAATGACAAACAGAGGCGTACTATCCACCGAGAAGTAATTTGGTCCCCTCGGTAGCCACGATATTTCCTTCCTTCTTGCCCAATAGTCTGAATCAGATTCGTGGTACTCGTGCGGTATCTTTCCGGGGTACTCCCCAGTAGAATTATCCGTCATTCTCCCCTGAAGTTTAGCAAGCTCATGGACGGAGGATAGTGCAATATCAACTTTCCAGTCAATTAGTTCCCAGCCTGTTATCAAAGAATCTCTTCCGAACAGTGCTTTGAACTTTGGAAGTCCTGCATAGAGGTAGCCCTTTGGCGATGATAATAAATTAATCTCTTCCGTCAATCTTTCCAGACTTCTCTCGAAAAAGGGGTCATATTTCACTTTATCAATTCTCTTGTCCACTATGTTTCACCCCGTGATTCCCGAAGTCAGATAACCAGCTCTTATGAATTTGGAGAGAATTATTGTAAGCACAATGACAGGAATTGTGACCAGGAGAGAAAAGGAGGCCGCTGTAAGCACATTTCCCCTGGCAGATGCGTCGAGGTATATCAGTATCGGAAGAGTTGGGTGCACGGGTGAAAGAATTATGGCAAATGTGAATTCGTCCCACGACATGAGCCAAGAAAGCAAAAAAGCGGAAACAATTCCAGGCACTGCAAGGGGAAAAATCACTTGGTATAGCGCACGAATGAATGAAGCTCCGTCCACCCTCGCCTGCTGCTCGAGCTGTTTTGGAACGGCATCCAGCGTACCAGAAAGTATGAATATCGTCAGTGGAAGGACTAACAGTTCCTGTGCAAGTGCGAGCCCCAGGGATGAATCATAGAGACCTAATCGGAGAAACGTTTCGCTTATTGGTATCGCAATCGTGATTGATGGTATCATCGTTGAGAAGAATAGGACCCCTATGATGAGACTGCTAATCTTAAAGGGAAGTTTGCTGAGTCCGAAAGCTGCGTGGTATCCCAGCAGTATCGCAATTACAGCAACTATGAACGCAGTTTCGAGACTCTTGAGAAATGCGCTCTCCAGCAGGGTTCCTGTTCCCCTAAACGCGTTTATGAAGTTGGAGAGAGTAAACTTCGTAGGGAGAAGCGCAGGATAATAAGCGGCGACGGTCTGGTTTGGAGCACCAAGAGCGATGATGATCAACACGTACAAGGGGAGAAGTACAAAGAATGAGAAGAATGCCGCTCCCGCATAAATGTAGTATCTTGTCCAGTGGCCCTCAAATTCATTTCCCATATCAATACCCTCTCCCATACTTGCCTCTGTAAGTCATTATAATTGCAGCAAAGATAAGAACGAAGGCAAGAAGAATTGTGCCCCCCGCATAAGCCGGATGGGCGTTTATTGTGTCGTAAAGGGCATACGTCATAGTGGTCAAAAGCTGATAAGGATATAGGAGCAATGCCATGGCGAATATGTTGAATTCGCTTACTCCCCTTATCATTAGGGCTATTGCGATAAATCCTTTAAGATTTGGGAGAGTTATCCTGAAGAACCTCTGAAAGGTCCCAGCACCATCAACCATGGCCTGGTTGTACAAGTTGGGCGAGATCGATGTCATTCCTGCCAAAAGGATTAGGGTGACTATTGGAGTGTTTTTCCAGGAGTCTGCGAGGATCAGGACGAACAGTGAAGTAATGTAAGATCCCGTCCAGTTTACTGGATGCATACCTATGACCCTCAGGAATGAATTTGCGTACCCTCCATATGTCGAAAAAATATTGTGAAAGATGACCCCCGTAACAATCGTTGCCACACCGAATGGTATCAGGAACAAAGCAGAAAATGCGGCCCTTCCTTTGAAAGGTTTGGACAGCAGGCTTGCCAGTATCAGCGCAAACGCAAACTGAAGTGCGAGGGCAGAAGCAGTGACTACGAAAGTGTTGTATATCGGGCTTTTTCCAAAGATGGAATTAACGAAATCATAATTGTATAGAGTTAAGCCACCATGAAGCGTGTGAAAGCTCTGATATACGGCGTCTACAGCAGGATAAAAAGCAAGGTACAAGACGTAGATAACCGCAGGTAATATCATCAGGTAAGCGGTCCAAGAGTCTCTCCACTTAGTCAAGAGAAAACCAAAAAATAAAAACAAAAAAGTTAAACGGAGATTGGCGCGTAGTTGCTGTCGCTTTGATACGCAGTCGCATTAGTGCTTCCGTAATTTGACTGGATGTAGTTGTACATTGCGGTGTGTGCATTCGAGAGCAGAGTTGGCAAGTCGCTATATCCTGACGTCTTCTGTACAAAGACGGGGTTGAAAACTTCGTTACACAAAATTACCTGCCATTCCGTGATCCAGGGAGTAGGATTTCTCAGAAATACACCTGAAGCGATTGCACTTCCAAGGGCCTTATCTACTATTGAATACTTGGCAGGAAGATTCTGATATGCTAGGCTGTTTATTGCAACCCAGGAAAGGTTCAGAAGTGTCTCTTTCTGAGCCTGTGCCCCCAGAAGGAAATGCATAAAGGTTTCCAGACTTGCCACGTGCGTTGCTCCCTTTGGAATAAAGAGGACGTCTCCTCCCATTAGATGATTTCCGTTTACTGGTCCTGCCGGACCGGGATAAACGCCGAGCGAAGAATTTGTCATGTTGTATGGTGAAGTGGTCAGTGTGTTATAGATATAGGGCCATTGGTAATCTAGAATTGAGTAATTCCCAACTGCTAGTCCCTTGTAAGAACCCCAGTATCCTCCAGAGAATGCTGGAACGAAGTAGCTGCTCAGATTGTAAAGGTATTGCATCGCGTGCAGGTCTCCGGTGTCATTGAGGTAAAGTGGATTTCCACCCCACTGGACCATCAGCTGGTAGAGTTCAGTTGCAGTGCTTGACCCGGTATGTCCTCCATTGGTCGATGCTCCCTGTATCATTATCGTATTTTGTCCGGTTTTGTTCTTTATCATTGCTGCATCTTGCAGCAGTTGTGCGTCCGTCGTTGGAGGGGTAGATATACCTGCGTTCGAAAGGGCGGTCTTGTTGTAAAATACCATCGGCACGTTTCCCCTAAATGGCGCGAAATATATTCCACCAAAGACTTGCTTTTCGTAGCTAATGAGGTTAGATGCTGCCGGAATCACGCTCGAGGGCAAAATGGCCGGTGTCATGTTGTTTAAATTCATCAATACGTTTCCAGACGAACTATAAATTAATTGTCCGATCTCCAGATTATCCTGTCCTGCTACAATACTTCCGACTTTGCCAGATTTTTCAAGCGCAAGAATGTCTTTGGACACTGCTCCACTTCCCACATTCACCAAGGTAACGTGGATTCCAGGGTATTCAGACTCGAACTGTGGTATGAGTGTGTTGTTTACGAACGTTTGCTCCGAACTCGCTAGACTTGCATAGAACTGAATGTTGACGGCACTTGGTTGGGAGGTTGTGCTATGGAATGGAAAATATCCCGCTGAAAAAGCTAGAATGGCGACGACGATTATTGAAACGACCCAAGGCCATGTTCTCTTGGATACATTACCTTCCGTTGGCTGTTTATTTTCCGTCATAGTTCTCCATTTAAATCATATTATTTAAACTTAGTTGCCTTCTTGGGCGTTGAGAGAGATTATCGGATTACATGTGACAACTGTGCATGTATTATTTCCTCTATACTGCTTATCTTGAATGTTCTGAACGCATTTCTGAGATGGCAATAGGTGGTAATGCAATTCTTCCTTTGTTCTAAAACGTTAACCACTCTCTCCGTTTTCACAGTATCGTGATGGGGTCAGTACAAACCTTGTATTCAACTCCAGATATGGCGGCTTTACCCTACCTGCGGTTCTCTACGTCGTCGGAATATTCTTCTCCCTATTCAGCTTCATAGCAGCGATCCTCATGTATACCAGAACCGGGAGAGCTATTACCAAACTGAAAGGTGGACTGCAGTGACTGCGCCTGAATCCTCTCCTACCATTCCCTCTTCCCTCGGTGGGAGGCCCCACCCTCGAGTCAGTCACCTTTATTCCATAACAACGTAGCAATGTACTGCATCGCTACCAGGACGCCCATTGCCCATGTCTATGCCGAAATATTATGAAGAGGATTCCAGAACACGGTCTTTGCACACAAAAAATAATCCAAATAGTATTCTATTTGATACAAAGAATATCGGTAGAACCATTCTCAAAACAAATCCAACGTTCAACGTGATTGTGCTATGCGAAAGCAAGATTAGCCATTACGAATATCAGCGCAATCTGGAGGATGCCTTGCACTCCCGAGAGTTTGAAGTTAAGCATCATTAGCCTAGATATCTTCAAAAAGTCCGGAGTCTGTCTCCCCAATTCCAATAGCACCCGGACACTGTTTGGAAGAAAAATACCAAGTCCCTGAATGAGGAGAATGATTACGATTATTCCAGCAGCTATTATCAGGGGCGAGTGGATATTGAAAAGCCCCTCTCTGCTTGCCAGTAAGTATCCCGCTGTTATCGCAACCGAGGATATCGAAGGAATGAATAACATGGTAAACGGAGTTAACTTTCTTGCAACCTCAGCCCTCACCGTTGTGCTTGAGGATCGCAAGACGTAACTCAGCGCAAACCCCATGAAGAGATCTATGCCGGTCCAGGTTGCACCTGTCATGACATGAACGTAGTCTAACAGCATTAGATTGCCGGAGATCAGTGCTGCTGCCAGACCAATCAGTGGCACAATGAATGCGATGACACCCCTGGCAGTTATCCACTTCACAGTTCCAGGTTTGGTCGCGGATAGACTTGATGTCTCATTAACCGACGTCATATCAGTTCATTTGGACAACACTGAAGTAGAAAAATATTGTGTAATGAAATCGTATTTCAACTCTCGCCTGCACTGGGCAGTTCATCGAAAATCGAAATGGTTCTTTGTTTCATTTGAAACTGATAACTCTAATGAATTTTCAGGTCATGCTCCAGACGCTCTATTGAGTTATTGCTGATGTCCAAAGATATGCTTATAATTCTGACCTAACTTATGACAATTGGATGTTGAAAGCAATCTGTAAAACTTGTGGGAAAGAGAGAAAGAAATTTAACAATCTGCCCACCTGCGAGTGTGGAGGAATTCTTGTGCCGGTCATAGATTTCAGGTACAAAGAAGGAGCATATTCATCAAATTATCCCTATCTGGATGAGGTCATTGAACTAGGGGAGGTTGTCACTCCACTTGTTGGTTCAGGTCAACTGAAGTTCAAGCTCGATTACTTTCATCCGACTTTCTCCTACAAGGATAGAGGGAGTAAGACATTAGTCTCAAGTCTGTTACAAAATCTGCCGAAAGGATCAGAGATAAATGAAGATTCGTCTGGAAATGCAGGTGCATCAATAAGTGCTTATGGACGATCGGCCGGTTATAGCGTCAACATATTCGTTCCCGCATCCACCAAACCAAGCAAGATAAGCCAGATCGGTGCGTATGGTGCAAGAGTGCACATAGTGGCTGGTTCGAGAAAAGACGTTGCCGACGCAGCAGCCAACCACAGTGGTTTCTACGCGAGTCACGTTCTGAATCCGGAGTTCAGGGACGGCATGAGACAGTTGAGTTATGAGATTTTTCAACAGCTCAATCACCAGGTCCCGGAAAGAGTGCTGGTTCCTGTATCTGCAGGAAGCCTCCTCCTGGGAATGGTTTCTGGGTTCGAGCACCTGATGGATTCTGGAGAAGTCTCGAAGGTACCAGAAATAGTTGGGGTACAGACCGAAGCCGTTTGTCCCGTTTGTGCTAAGGTCAATAATTTTGCATACGACAAGAACAACCCGAACACATCAATTGCAGATGCATTGGTGTCCAGGGAACCAATTCTGATTGACCTCATGGCAGACTCCTTAGCAAAGTATGGAAGGTGTGTTACTGTATCCGAGAGCGAAATATTGTCTGCCCGGTCGGATCTGGCTGCATTGGGCCACTATGTTGAATACAGTTCAGCAACCGTTCTTGCCGCCTTTAAAAAATACAATTTCAAAGGAGAGAACGTCTTGGTGCTGACGGGCAATGGCCTGAAAACTCCATAGAAATACGTTTCTTCTGAATTTGAGTTCAATCATCTAAGTGGTGATTTTGTGATACAGTCTTACCACCTTGCTGGGGTCAATCCCCGTCAAAGCCAATCCAGCTAAAATTACGATTCCACCTATAACTGTAGCTAGGCTGATTGGTTCAGATATCAGAACCGATGCAGAAATGACAGTCACAAAGGGAGTTATATAAAGTGTACTTCCAGCAGTGACTGGCTTCACCTTCTTAAGGCCATCAAACCAAAGCAGGTACCCAAGGAAGGTCGCAAAGACTCCAATGAATAGAAGCGCAATTATCAGGTATATATTCCTGATCGAAAACAGTGAAAGGATCCCAGAATTGACGAATGGCAAGAGCATTATCATCCCGACGACGGAAACGTATCCAGTGACATTCAGAGGTTTGTGCTTTTCCAGGAGATCTTTTCCAAGGATTGTGAATATGGCCCACGAAAGAGCTGCCAACAACACCAATACTGCAGATATTAATTCCGACTGAGTCAGGCTATTCGGTTTAAGGAGAATGATCATTCCAATTGTTGAAATCACAAGACCCGCGACAACAGTCCAAGCTAGTCTGTCTCTCTTCAAGGACAATCCAAGCACAGCGATGAAAATTGGTTCGAAGGAGACAATGAAACTTGCGTTTCCAGCAGTTAGGCCATTTTCTCCCTGAATGAAGAGTAGTTGATAGAGCAAGACTCCCGTAAGTGCAAGCAATATAATCTTCACAATCTCCTTGGCAGTATATCGTTCCTTTCCAAAGATGAGTATCGGAACAAATATGATGGCCGCAATTAGAAATCTGGAAAATGCAATCTGCTGTGTGTCGATGAATGAAAGTGAGTATTTCATTAGGACGTACGTGACTCCCCAAATGATTGAAGTCAAGACAAGTTCTATATAACCAACGGTTCCATTCCTTTTCGTCATTCTGCGATTATGAATAACATTCACCGATAAAAAAATAAATATTGTGGCATCATTCGGAAGAATGGTTTATCTGGACCCTGGCATTTTTCTTGCAGCAATGGGTATAACCCTCCTAGAGATCTCTGAAGCATCTGCAGTTGGTCTTGCAATATCTTCTGAGGGAGGAAACAAGGCGTTTCTCTACGTCGCATTGGGTGTCCTGATAGTGTTTGTGATTACGTTTGCAATTGGTCAACAGATTGCCAGACTTCCGATACTTTATGTGAGACTCGTCGCAGGAGTTCTTTTGCTCTACTTTGGTCTGAGATTGGCACGAAGTGCAAGAAGGGCTGTGGTCAGATCCAGAAGCACCAACTCTTTCAAGGAGGAGGGAGTGGAAAAGGGGATCTTCTATACAGCATTCTCGGTTGGACTCGTGGAATCTTTTGAGGCGGCGATTGTGTTGGTTGCTCTTGTTCCGATGAGTTTCAATTCGACTTTCTATGGAATGGTCTTGGGTCTAGCGGTTGTCGTCGTGGGTACAGTACTCTTGAAATCTCAGGTGAGAAAAATCAAGCAGGCTAATATGAAAGTCTTCGTTTCTGCCCTTCTCCTTGCATTTTCCGTATTCTGGTTTGGAGAGGCAGGTTTCAGGACTTCAAATAATTGGATTTTTGATCTCTGGCTGATTCCGCTCTTCATAGTGTTTGGAGTTGCAGTTTACCTCTTCGCACACAGAAAGTAGACTGTCACATTTTACTTTTTTTCTTATGACACTCATTAAAAAATAAAATGAAAGCGGTTCAGGTGCCAACCCACTTTCTTATCCCAGGTTTTGTGAACCAGTGTCTCACGTTCTTGGGTAGCGCCAAGTATAGTATAACCAACGCCCCGAGTACCGTTCCCCAAGGTATATTCACAATGGCAATAACAACTGCCATGATCAAGCCGAGTATCCACCCGATCTCTGCACCCTTCCAAAAGGAATAAGCAACAAATATCCAAACGAGTCCCATTATCAAATATATGGGGAAAGTCAGTATTCCACTAATATGGAGGCCTGACTGGAACGACAGTAGCGGTGAAGAGAACGTCAAGAATGCACGTAGTACTTCCACCAGACCGATGAGGAAGGCAATGATTGCCAGTAGAGTCACTCCCAATGGTCTTCCCATAATACATTTCATGAAAAGTGATATAAAACCTGTTTGGTACAAAAGTCGACTGATAAATGGGTTTCAAAGTTGAAATAAGAAAAGGAAAAAGCTGATGTAATCAAATTAAGGTATTTGTTGACCGAGCTCCATTCCGGGTCCGCATTCAATCAGTACTTTTACGGGCAGGTTACCATTCAAGCCGTAAATACTTACAACATCCTGGAAAACGACATACATATGGACGCCATCTGGGTAATCTTCTCCTCCTGCCACCGTCTGATGATTTTATTAGGAATGTTTATGGGTCTCTGTTTTCAGTTATGCCGCTTCTTAACCTTAAAATACTCCATCCAGATATTAAGTTAGTGAGGGAAAACCAGGGAATCCAACCGGAAAAGGATAAGATTTTCAAGCGTAATCATCCGAAGAGTCTTACATACGTGATAATATTGGTGGCGATCATCGTCACAGTAATAGTTGCAGGATCGAAAATTCCCTATACGTCTTACACGGCTTATACCCACGAAACCCGGGAGATCGGAAGAGCACAGACCTTTCAACTGTATGGTAAGGGGTTGTACTATTGGGGGCTCACCCTACAATCAAACATGACCAACATACACATATATGTGAATTTTACCGCCAATAAAAGTGTCTACTTCGTCATATTGACTCTGAATCAATATAGTTTGGTTTCACTAAACACATCTCTGATTACAAACAGCCATGACTACCTGTGGACAAGCGGAAATACTTCAGGCATAAATGTTTCTGCCGTTCTAAATGCGCCATCCGAATATCTCCCTCCCCAGAATTATGTCTTGTTGTTCTACAATCCTTACCCTGTTGCGAACTCAAATGGTGGCAAGAATATCTCTGCTGTAGATATCTCGTCTCCTATTGTGGTTGCGTTTGAGTATGAGAACACACACTACAAGGTACTATGGTGAAGGACTGCAACTGAACCACCACTCGTTCCCAGCTTCTTGAAACGTATTAATCCTTCCACAGCTGGTACTTGCACACGAAAAAGAGGTCACTTGTTATAGGAAGATGCTAAACTTTTCTTAGCAACATTAGGTATTGTTTTCATTATATGGGGGCTGCCAATGACAATATCAAACCAGAGTGATAGCTGGAGGAAGCCTATAATCTGCAATCCACAGAATAACCTGAAATCTCATCTTGATGGGCTCGGCCGGATTTGAACCGGCGGCCTTCGCTGTGTGAGAGCGATGTCATAACCACTAGACCACGAGCCCCCAGGTTAATTTTCTTGTCTGATATTACTTTTGCCGAGTCATCTCGTTTCTTGAGAAGTGCAAAAAAGAGAACAACCGAGTAAAATTTTCCCCTGCAGTAGAATACAATCTTTAATGAAGGATGAGATAGGGATCACGTTGAACGACTTCTCCCTGACTAATTATGATTTTGATCTGCCAAAGGAACTGATACGGCAGGTCCCTCCCGTGGAAAGGACTGATTGCCGACTGATGGTTCTCGACAAGCGAGAGATCAGAAATTCCAGCTTTGGCGACTTGAATAAGATATTAGATAAAGACGATGTCCTGATCCTCAACAGAACAAGGGTAAGGAAATCCCTGGTATCAGCAGTGAAAAGCACTGGGGGGAGAATAGAGATCAATTTCTTGAAAAGAGAATCAGAGGGATTTGTCGCTTTGATCAAGGGAAGAATTCGAGATGGAGAAAATTTTGAGCTTGGTAATAGGAAAGTGAAGGTGAGCACAGACGGGGAGGGTTTCCGTAGGATAAGTGGGGAAATAGACTGGGAGTTCATAGAAAGTGTTGGACACCTGCCTCTTCCTCCTTATGTAAAGGACAGGCAGGACTTTGAATACTACCAAAATGAAATCGGAACAAAAATTGGCTCGGTGGCAGCGCCCACGGCCAGTCTTCACTTCAGCAAAAAAATGCTGACATCACTGGAAAAAAAGGGTGTCAAGGTGAGGGAAATACTTTTGGAAGTAGGTTACGGGACCTACAAGGAGATCAAAGACGATTGCATTAGAAAGCACATAGTCGATGAAGAAGAAATAGAGGTATCAAGAGATACGGTTGCTGACATCGAGAATGCACAAGGCAAAGTTGTCGGCGTAGGTACAACGGTGATGAGATCCCTTGAGACCGCATCGCTTCCAGGTCATTTGAACACATACAAGGGGCTCACAAGGATCTTCATCTATCCGGGCTGGAAGTTTAATTCAGGAGTGACTCACCTTGTCACGAATTTCCACATACCGAGGAGTTCTTTGCTTTCACTGGTCTATGCATTTGGCGGGGAAGACAGGCTCAAGAGTGCGTACAAGGAAGCCATCAAGAAGAGATACTACTTCTACAGTTTAGGCGACGCGATGCTTATTGACAGAATGCCCTAATTCTTTGCGTTACCTTTTTGGTACAGCTTGTTTATCTCTTCCGTAATTGTCTTCAATTTAGCGTTGAGCTGATTGACCTGTTCCTTTATGGACTTCAACCTCATTTCTGAGATTTCAACATCCTCTTCGATCTCTTTTTTGAAAGAGTCTACGTCCTTCACCTTGACGAGGATCGCTCCAATCCCCTTGTATATTTCATCGTCAGTATTTGACTTGTTCAGGTATTCGAGAGTCTTCTTGTCTTCTCTCGACTTGACTTCATACTGATATTGTTGAGCCAAGAGAGTTTCCAGTTGCTTTTGGAGAGTCTCTGCCTGTTTCATCTGATCCTGCACGTAGGGTCCAAGGTTTAGATCGACCATTAGAACCCAATGGTTAGATGGAATATTAAATTATAGATGGCAAGGTATTGCGTCATCGGTTCCATTAAGTTGAGTCTACTCTCAGTCTGGGATCGAGTCAATAAATCAGTCCTTCTGGGCACCGCAAACTCTGCACTCTTTATTTCTAGGGATCTGCATGACTTCCAGCAACGGTTTCCAGACATCCAGATATATCAGGTCACCATAATTCTCTTTGTCCATCAGAACCTTAAGGGCTATAGAGCATGCTAGCGAAGAAATGGCCCTAACGGCGCTAGGTAACACCCCCTGCACCGTGCAGGAGATCCCCTCTCCCTCGTCAGGATATTCAAAGCAAGATAGGCACGAGGTCTTGCCAGGCAAAATCGCCTTTACATAACCATAAGTTCCTTCGACTGCTGAAAAGATCCAGGGAATGTTGAGATTTACTGATGCAACATTCAACACGTGCCTAGCGTCGTAGTTATCGGTACCATCCATTATTATGTCAGCCTTTGAGAGGATTCCTTCAGCATTGGAAGAAATCAACTTCTGGTCCACCGATTCGACTGAAACATAGTTGTTTATCTTTAGCAATTCGGCCTTTGCCACATCCACTTTCTTTAAGCCGATATCGCTTTCTTTATACATCGCCTGTCTGTTGAGATTGCTGTTCTCTATCGTGTCGTAGTCGACAATTGTAATTTTCTTTACGCCCATCCTGACCATCACTTCTGCTATGGCCGATCCTGTTCCACCCATTCCAACTACAACCACGGATGACGACTCAATTATTTTTTGACCTGATGGAAATATCTCTTTGACTGCCATTTGGCTGAGATATCTTTCCATTTCCATGCTTTGTTATGACCTTTCAAATAAAAAGCTATCCTCCAGAAACAGGAGGAAAAATAGAAACGGTATCTCCATCCGATATGGTTTGCTCTTCGTTGCCATACTTGCCATTAAGTGCCACTAGTGAGCTCTCGTTTTCCCTTATCCCCGGGTGCTTCTCTTTCACAACTCTGAGGAGCTCCCCGATCTTGATGTGTCCAACCTCTAATTCTTCCTGTCTTGTACCCGCAAGGTCTGCGTACTTGGCAAAATATTTAATACGAACTCTCATCTGCCTCCCTCCAGTATGGAACTCTAGAATATACAGCGTTCTTGTATGATTCAAGAATCCCACTCTCATCTTTTCCTCTAAAACTGAACATCTGGTCGGATCTATTCAGACATGTTTGGAATTCACCCTTTGAAGTGATCCGCAGCCTAGTACAGTGATTGCAGAAATCTGAATTCCTCTGAGGTCTCACGAATTCCACTATGGCTCGTTTTCCGTTCTTGGCCCTGATGTGCATTCTCTCCCTGTGGTG
>JAMCQR010000063.1 GCA_023379555.1 Thermoplasmatota archaeon
CGTCTCTTGCTATGCGTCTGAAACCCAATGCAGCCGCCTCTAAACCAGCAGATTCCCGTGGTGCATCTGGTATAGTTGCATCAGCTCCCCTCACAATTTTGGCAAGTTCCAGGAGCGCAGGGTCAGTAAGTTTGTACTTCCTTATTATGGAATCGAAGCTCACGTACTCCTTTCCATTCTCCTCGAAATGGAACAACTCTGCTCCGGGCGAATCGAAGGGAATCGCATTTTCGGACTTGGCAACTTCCATTACCTTTTCCTTTGGCACGAATAAGAACTCTGGTTGTTTGTCAACGAATCGGGATATCACCCACGGGCACGCTATTCTGTCGACTTTTGCCTTCTCTCTTGTAACCCACTTCATACCAGTCTAATTCCGTTCCTGCTCAAAAGTTTTGTTTAACGGTATATTTCCTACCCAAATGCACTGGTCAATTTTCACCCTGATAGACAGGAGCCACCTTGCAACCAGTTCAAGGCACAAATTAATTTATGGAAGGTCATTATAACCCCCAAATGAAGTTCACCGCAAACTACGTAATGCAGTTTCTGTCTTTTGCCCTATTACTAGGGGCGGTCGCATTCTACGTGGGTTGGTCGATCGCTTATGGTGACTGGTACGACATCGGATTGTATTCCGTGTCAGTTATTTTAATACTATTCGGAGTTCTCGGAATGCTGCTCTCGCACTATAAAATAAAACAGGAAGAGTCGGGAGTCGCATAAAACATAATATTTTTTACGAAAGACATCCTGAAGTAAGAATAGTGGTGTTTCCTTGGAAACTGAACAGAAAAAATATATGCTGACTGCAAAGAAGGAAGAAGATATCACCGAATGGTATACTCAGGTAATTATAAATTCGGAGTTCGTTGATTACAGTGCTGTTTCTGGAATGATGGTCTTTCGCCCTGACTCATATTTTGCGTGGGACACATTAAAAGAAGCAACGGATGCGATGTTCAAGGGAGTAGGGGTAGAGGACGTCTATTTTCCGTTGTTTATCCCAGAGCGTTTTCTCTTGAAAGAAAGCCAGCACGTAGAAGGGTTTTCACCCGAAGTAGCATGGATAACCCACGCTGGAAAGTCCGAGCTCTCTGAACGCCTAGCAGTTCGACCGACCTCCGAGACCATAATGTATGACAGTTTTTCGAGATGGATCCGATCTTGGAGGGATCTCCCCATCAAGTACAACATATGGGCAAGCGTTGTGCGCTGGGAATTCAAGCATCCCACTCCCTTGCTCAGGAGCAGGGAATTTCTATGGAATGAAGGGCATAGCGCCTTCGCCACGTTTGAAGAGGCAGAAGCAGAAAGGGAAGTGATACTGGACATCTACGAGAAGGTTCTTCGCGACTATCTCGCCCTTCCAGGTATAAGGGGTAAAAAAACAGACAACGAGAAGTTTGCGGGAGCAGTTGCATCTTACAGCATAGAGCAGCTTATGCCTGATGGATGGGCTCTTCAGGGACCGGATCATCATAGTGACGGTCAGAACTTTGCCAAGGCGTTTGACATAGGTTTCGTGGACAAAGACGGAAGCAGAAAATACGTCTACCAAAACACTTACGCCATCACCACCAGAGAGCTGGGAGCAATGGTGCTTTGCCACGGAGACAACAAGGGCTTGGTCATACCGCCAAAATTAGCTCGCATTCAGATAGTCTTGGTACCGATATTCAACAACATCGGAAAGGAGGAAGTTTTGACATACTCCAGGTCAGTTTTTGAATTGCTGAAGAAGAGTTTCCGTACCCATTTAGATGATCGTGATGAATACACCCCAGGTTGGAAGTACAATGAATGGGAAATAAAGGGGATTCCAATTCGGATCGAGATTGGCAAGAGAGAAATTGAATCAAAATCAGTAACCGCAGTGCGCAGGGATACAGGGAAGAAGGAGAACATAAAAGTAGATCAGTTGACGGAATCAATAAAATCGCTACTGGAAGAAATCCATTCAAATCTGTACACACAAGCACTGAAATTCTTGGAGTCACACACATTTGTCGTAAAGGACTACGAAGAACTCAAGAAGCACGTGGGAAAGGGCATGATCCAAGCCGCATGGTGCGGCTCGGCGGAGTGTGAGACAAATGTCAAAGAAGAAACAGGTGCGAAGATAACGAATCTACCATCCAACGCACAAGACAGAGCAAAGGGAGAGAAGTGCATCTACTGCGGCAAGGAAGCGAAGCACATCGCCAATTTTGCCAAATCGTACTAGATGGACCTCAAATTTGCAAACTTCCTTTCAAGATTGATAAAGAGAATATAGAAAGATATTTATCCGCCTCGCCCAGGAAGTCTCAACCTTTACTACGCTGGACTCAAATAACTCCGTTCCTGTTCTCTGATTAGGTCAATCACTCTTCCTTTGACAATCGGGTCGAGAGCATTCTTAAGCTCGTCGAACATTAGTTCTTCGGTCTGAGTAAAAGTACCTTAGCTATGCAAAGTCTTAGTTGTTGACCTCCTGAATGGGAAACTGCTACACGTTTGAGGTTACCTCCGAATTCCTCGTAGAAGTCTGCCTCCCTTAACGCTTGGTTGATCTGTTGTCCTTCTCTTCCTTCATCAGTTTCTTGCTTTGAATTCCGAGTCAGAAGTCTACGTTGTCGCAGACTGACATTTGGAATGGATTCATTCTCTGTAAAAAGCGATCTCACTCCGCAGTTCTACTGGATTATAATCCCTGATATTCCTCCTCTCAAAAATAACGCATTCTGAGAAAAAAAAGGTAAACATTTTATCGACTCTCCACTATT
>JAMCQR010000064.1 GCA_023379555.1 Thermoplasmatota archaeon
CATTCAGGCTTACATGGAGAGGACAGTCACAAAATTTGGATCTGGTGCCAAAGTTGACTGTCCTAAGGAGTTTCTGGGGAAGAAGGCCTTCCTGATCATAAAGAAGGATGAAGATTAGTCACTTATGTCCCAATGTCCGTGGAGCACATGACCTATACTCACTCTGGAAGAAAGAATGAATCTATATGAGGGTTTGAAAATAGAGTCAGTAACCGTCAATTTATCAACATCTTTGATTCTTCATTCAATAGAAGCAATCATTTGTTCTGGCATTGTTCTGGGGGGTCCTCCATTTTAAATTGAATGTTCCATGAAGCTTTCCTAATACACATCTAGAAAGTATCGACTTTGGACTTTATCTCCTGGAAAGAGTCTTCAATTCTTTTCATTTGAGCGTCATTTAGTCTCCATCCTGCTGACTGTAGATTTATGGTCGCCTGGTCCCTGTTCTTGGCTCCTGGTATAGGTATAACTTTTTCGTGCGCAATCAGCCAGTTCAAGGCAATTTGCACCACGGAGTGCCCAGTTTCATAGGATATTTCCCTCAGGACATTCAATAAGGGAGTTATAGAGTGAATGTTGTCTTCGCTGAATAGTCTGTTCGACTTTCGCACGTCGCTTGTATCAAAGTTTACGTGATCATATTTTGAGGTGAGAAGTCCCTGAGCCAGAGGTGAATATGCAATTACTCCTATGTTCTCTTTCGTGAGATAAGGCAACATTTCGTCCTCTATTTCTCTTTGAACTATATTGTACCTGACCTGGTTGGAAACAATATCCATTGTAGACAGGTAGGACCGTACCTCTTCAATCTGGCAAATACTGAAATTCGACAGCCCGATGTATCTTATCTTCCCGTTATTGGCAAGTTTTTCAATCGTCTTCACTGTGTCCCTCAATGGTGTGTATATGTCTGGCCAGTGAATCTGGTACAGATCAACGTAATTGGTATTAAGTCGTTTAAGGCTACCTTCTAATGCTCTCTCTAGATAGTCTGGCCTTAGATGCGCCCCAGAAACCTTTGTTGCTATAACAATCTCATCCCTGAAATCCTTTACGACCTCGCCAATAAGCTTCTCCGAATGCCCATCGCCATAAACTTCTGCGGTGTCAATAAAGTTGATGCCGAGTTCTATTGATGTCAAAAGTGCGTTTTTCACGTCATTATCTGAAATCTTTCCCCAACCCTTCGCTCCTGCCTGCCAAGCCCCCAAGCCTATAGCTGAAACCTTTAGATCGGAATTACCTAGGTTCTTATATTCCATGCCCCTTTATCATGGCTTTTATATTTATTTTTCCTATGGGTGGTGCAAATGAACATTGTGAAGGACATTCGTGCCCTCCGGCAGGATTTCATTCCTGAACAGGTACTTGCAAGGAGGGATGTCCTTCAAAAGACAGAAACTGTGTTCCGGGGAGACGGGATATCTTCAACAATCATCCTGAAAGGGAATCCAGGTACTGGCAAAACGCTCATCGCCAGATATTTGATCAAGAGCCATCCAAATTATCACGGGTACTACGTCAATTGCTACCTCACTCCGTCTGATAGGGCAATTATATCAGAATTGATAACCGGTGGAACCTTCAGGGGAGATCTACAGTCAGCCGGGATGGAAAGGTTGACAAGATTACTTATGGACAGTCTTCCCCAAGACCGAAATTTCATCGTTCTCGACGAAGCTCAGAGCCTCAGAAGATCAAATGCGTCCATCGTCTATTTATTGTCTCGGAGTTTAGAGCTGGGTGGGCCTCCAATTAAACTTATGATTTTGACAATAGAGGACCCGGAAATGTTCATGGATAAGAGCACTCTAGCAGGAATTGGGACCCCCAAGATTGTGACCCTCCAGGAATACAACGCAGAGGAATTAAATGAAATATTGAAGCAAAGAACTGTTCTGTCTTTATATGAGGGAATGTACACGGAGAGTGCGATTTCATTGATAGCTGAGTTGAGTGAAGATACCGGAAGTGCGAGAGTAGCAATAGAGCTTTTAAACAGATCAATACAGGCGGCAGAAAGAAATGGCACCATCCTGGATGAAGCTTCGGTGTTGACGGCCTACAAGGAATTCTCCCCTCCAATAGAAGAGAATTCTCTCCTGGACCTAGAAGAATGGGAACTCGCTTTGCTCAGTAAACTTATTGAAAACAGTACGGATTCAAAATTCAGAGCGTCTGAGTTGAAATCACTGGTACCCGATCAAAACGACTCAAGAATATACAGGTTCCTGAGACATCTGGAGAATTCAGGCTTTATAAAGAAGACAAAGGTTGGAAAGGGTTATGGAGGCGGTGTCGAAAATGAATATGTGTTCAGGATCCCGCCCAAGATGTTGGAAGAAAGAGTTAATAAAGCCCAAAAGACGATCCACTAGTCAGTTATACGTAACCATTCCAAAAAACTTAAATATTGTCATATCAATGTCTTAATAATGTCAGACAAAATAAAGATAATAGGAGTAGGAGGTGCTGGCAAGAACAGCATCCCAAAGTCATTTTCAGATAGGTCATACATTATAGCATCAAATCTTTTTCATTCTGTGGCGGAGGTCAAGCCATTTGTAGACAGTCTCCCTAAAACTGATAATACGGTCATTGTGACTTCTCCAGCCGGCCTGTATTCATCTAAAGTCCTTCCCGAGATCTGCAGAACTTTTCACACCAGAGGGGAGAGAACATACATTGTATCAATCATGCCGTTCAATTCAGAATCACAGGAAAGGAGAAAAAGGGCTTATGATACTTTGAAATCAGTCAAGGGATTGGTTGACTCGACTGTTTATGTCGAAAATGAAAACTTCGCCTCCTCGATGAGCGAAAGCAGGTGGGATGAGATGATTGACAGGATCAACTCAAAGATTCTATCCCTTATAAACGGATTCCTAGGATCAATCGAACTGCTCCCTCAAGTGAAGGAAATGGGCATTTATCATTCAGAGGGAAGAACCATAAATGAACTGGAGAGGAATCTTATTCTCAGTACTGGAAGACCATCAGAGGGAATGATTGGGACTGCAGAGGTCACGAATAATGCCGACCTAGAAAGAATTACTTCGATGCTTCCGATTGAGATCTTGGAATTCAGCATCGGAAACAACTATTCTATTTCAGGAGCTCTGCTCTATTCTCATCTGGACGCGTACGGCATTCCAGCGCACCCATCAGCACCCTATATTCATATTCATTGATCAGTGCCCGTGAAATTATCCTCCTGAACATCAGGGTAGTCTTGCTGATCCTGTGTGGCGGATAGCCGTTTTGCTCTAGATTGCTTTTGAATTTGTTGATCAGCAGTTCCAGCTCTTTTCTATCTGCCACAGGTCTGGTCCCAGCATTTCCAATTGAGGCCAGTTCCTTAAGAATGATGGCAGCGGCGTGAGATACATTCATGATGGGGTATTCTTCTGAGGCAGGAATGTGGATGAAATAGTCGCACATCGATAACTCTTCGTTTGTCAATCCTATGTCCTCCCGTCCCATGACTATCCCTATCTTGCCCTTTACTCCACGGACCTTTTGTGCGAATTCAGTAGGAGTCATATGGTTCCTGACTACCCCTTTTATGGAGTCAGTTTTGACCCCGGAAGTCCCTACAACGTATTTCAGCCCCTCGACTGCATCACCGAGACTTTTGACCAGACTTGCTTTTTTCAGTATCTCACTACCTTTCATCGACCTGAATTGGTCTTCCGGGGGTATCCTGTAAGTGTTTGTGATGTATAATTCGCCGAATCCAAAATTTTTCATTATCCTTGCTATCGATCCCAAGTTCCCTGGGTTTTTTGGCTCCACAAATATCAACCTAAACTCTGGCACAATCGTCAACATCTCCTTAGATAAACCTTTTTATCTAAACTTCATTTGGGCGTAGAATGGACGCAGAGCGGTTTCTGTTTTCGCTGTCAAGATTCGGAATCAAATTGGGTCTTCAGCCAACCATCAGTTTTACGCAAAAACTTGGCAATCCACAGAATTATTTCAGAAGCGTCCATGTTGGTGGGTCAAATGGGAAGGGATCAACGACCACATTCATATACAGGATACTGCAAAAGAAATATACAGCGGGCCTGTACGTTTCCCCCCACATTAGGAATTTCACCGAAAGGATCGTTGTATCGGGTGAGGAAATTAGCTGGAATTTCATTGAGAACTTTATCAAGAGAAATAGAACGAACATAAATTTAAACGGAAACTATGTCCAATTGACATTTTTTGAATATACGACCGCCATGGCATTTCAATATTTCAAGGACAAGAACGTAGAGTATGCCGCAATTGAAGTCGGTATGGGCGGAAGGCTTGATTCCACAAACGTGATCACTCCGGAACTGTCGGTGATTACTAGCATTTCAATGGAACACGCAGATAAACTCGGTGGAAACATTGACGACATCGCAAGAGAGAAGGGTGGGATCATCAAGAGTGAACGACCAGTTCTGCTGGGAAGGATGCCAGAACGTGCGAAAGCGGTTTTAACCAAGATAGCGGAGGGGAAAAAATCAAGAATACTCGATATAGAGCAAACGGAAATAAGCAACATTGATTTCAGGCTTGATGGCACCTCATTCAAACTCAAAACCGACAAAGACGTTTATGACGTTAATCTGAGAGCACTTGGAAATCACCAGGTAATTAACTCCACGATGGCCATCCTGGCATATGAGGATATAGGAAATGGAATATCAAAGGAGGATACGATGGCTGCCATTGCTTCTGAGGGCATACCAGGGAGATTTGAGATAAGGAGGACTAATCCACTGATAGTTTTGGATGGCGCACACAATTCAGAGGCAGTTAGAACATTAGCAAGCAACGTCAAACTGTACCACATAAAGAATCCCCTGATTGTCTTGGGGATTCTTCGAGACAAGAACAGCTATAACATGCTTCAGCAGTTATCCGAAATAAGCGACAGGGTCATAGTGACTGAACCCAACGAAAGAGAGAGAAGGAAAACGCATGACCAACTTGCTAGAGAAGCATCTTTCTTCTTCAAGGATGTCGAGAAGTTCCATAAACCTGAAAGTGCGATAGATGCAGCACTCGCAGAGAACACAAATGTCATAATCACCGGCTCGCTATATCTTGTTGGAGAAGCTGAAAAAATACTGGACAGGAAATTTGGACCTAATTCTCTTCCAGTGGAAAGTACTGAAGTCAATACTTGAATGGTGGCAAATAGGTTCTTCAAACATATCTGTGTTTTCCACTCGAAGGAAGGGGGGCAAGAGTGGGGCAGACCCTATAAACATTTTGGTAAAAGACCTGATAAGAAACCATTTTAATAGTGATGGGTTTTGATACATGTTAATAATGGAAAGGGAGATGCACAACTTATTCGACAGATTTCAATACAATTCAAGGATACTGAAAGGGGAGAGGAAGGCACTTGATCCCGGCTTTGTTCCAGACCGACTTCCTCACAGAGAGAGCGAAGCCGAGAAAATTGCAGAAATACTTGTCCCTTCCCTTTCTGGGCAAAGGCCCTCAAATATTATAATATTCGGTAAACCCGGAGTGGGAAAGACAAGCGTGATGCAATTCGTTGAAAGGGAGGCAAATAGGGTGATCGATACGAGGTTCAGTCTCAAGCTGAAAATAATTAACATTAACTGCGGAGTGATCGATAATCCTTATGGCATCCTTCTGAACATAGGAAATCACTTGCTTGGGGACTGGGAGGATAAACTTCCATTTACTGGTTGGCCAATTGATAAGTTATTCAATGTAGTTCAGGAAAAAATAGATAATTTTGGCGGGATAGTCATTGTAGTGATGGATGAAATTGACAGACTCGTAAAGAAGAGTGGCGATGGGGTTCTCTACCAGCTACTGAGAATTAACGAGACATCCTCCGCTGGGAAGCTATCCATTATTGGCATAAGTAATGACCTGAGATTTACAGACTACCTCGATCCAAGAGTGAAAAGCAGACTGATTGAGGAAACGCTGGTTTTCCCCCCATACAATGCAACTCAAATATATGATATACTGCGAGACAGATCATTATTCTCAGGGATACTCGACTCAACCGATGATTCCGCACTTCAGTTGTGTGCCGCCATTGCCGCGCAGGATCAGGGGGACGCAAGAAGAGCGATAGATCTCCTGAGAATTTCGGTAGAATTGGCTGAAATGAAGCAACTTGAAAAGATAAATGATGACCTCATTTATGAAGCGAAAAAGAAACTGGAGAGAGACATAGTCACCGAAACAATATCTACCCTCCCACTTCACAGCAAGATTGCATTGCTATCAATAGTGCTTCTTGATGAGATCAAAAGAGGGACCAAGACGTCCATGGGCGAGGTGTACGATCTCTACTGCAAGGCTACTCAACGGATTGGAGTAAGCTCCCTGACTCCACGAAGGATAGCTGACATTGTGGGCGAGCTGACAAATCTTGGATTAGTAGACTCTGTCGTGCAGAGTTTCGGAAGATACGGCAGAACTACAATGATCTCTATGAATTATGATGGGGACAAGATCAAGGAATTGCTTATGGAAGACGACTCAATTGGAATGCTTCAGGATGTGAAACCTTCACAGAAATCGCTCACTGAATCTTAAATTTATATTCCTCTTCCACATAAGGAAAGGTGAAATTCAAGGCAATTCTTATAGTTGGGATGCCGGGATCAGGGAAGGATGAATTCGCTGATGTGGCAAGATCAATGAAAGTTGAAGTAGTTAACATGGGGGACATCGTGAGGGAATACACGAGAGAAATGGGACTGGACGTCAGCCAGAGCGGCCTTGTGGCCTCCCAGGAAAGGGAAAAAAATGGGAAGGATATATGGGCTAAAAGAACCCTAGAAAAGATAAGGACGAGTTTTGTTGTCATAGAAGGAATAAGAAACGAAGAAGAAATTGCCCGTTTCAGAAAGGAGGCGGATATTGGGCTTGTTGTCGGAATTGGGTCTGGAAGGAAGAATAGATTTGAAAGAATGGTAAAGAGGGGGAGAGGAGACGATCCAACGACTATGGAAGAGTTCGAGACAAGGGAAAACAGGGAGCTCTCGTGGGGAATCGGAAGGGTCCTTGCCACAAGCGATTCCTACATATGCAATGATGGTCCCATAGATGAATTCCGTATTAAGGTGAGACAGTTCCTCAGCGAACACATAGTTCAACAAAATTCCTGAATATTTTCTCCCCAAATTGGGTATGCTCAACTTCAGGATGAAACTGTATTCCGTATCGCTTTGTATCATCATTCGAAAAGGCCTGGATAGGACAGGTACTGGAAGATGCCAACAATTCGAATCCATCTGGAATCTCCTTTACTTCATCATTATGACTTTCCCATGCATAAAATTCGTCGGGGATTCCATCAAGTAATGAACCTTTATTTGCCACCGTAATTTGGACTCTGCCAAACTCAGGATGTGCTGCTGGACCAACTTTCCCGCCGTAATGCATACCAATGTACTGGGCTCCGATACATATTCCAAGTATTGGTATCTTTAACTGATCCAGGTATAGTCCTGTGTTTCCGAGCTTGAAACTTTCGTAAGTGATTGATGGTGCTCCGCCCGAAAGTACAAGCGCATCAGCGTCACTGATGCTTTCTATGGGGCTGTCGTTTCTCCTGATCTCCGTATCAATTCCGAGGTCCCTGAGCACCCTCCACTCCCTATGAGTCCACTGCCCCCCATTATCCATCACATAAACTTTCATAGTAACCTTTTCATTCCCTCGCTGTTTCGTGTTGTGAGTATGTCCACAAAACTATTTAGGTGCTCTGCCAGGATTGGATTGTCGGTGAATCCACATGCAGAAAGATCAGGCGATGCAATGATTGCTCTCACCCCGTCTGAAACTACATCGGTTGCTATCAGGCTATTGTTCCTAAATATTCTGGTCCCCGGAGGGGCACGCTGATTGTCAGGTGCAACAATACTTATGCTCACGTTCCTTGATAGTGCGGACTCTATCTCCTTGCTAAGTTCCTGTCTTATCTCCCTCAGCTTTGGAGTGGAAATCATCGCATATTTTTCTGCAGAATTGAGTACTTCCTTCATCTTCTCTATAACCCTTTCCTTTCCATATATTGTGTAAATGAGTTGTGGTTGCCCACGCTCCGTCAGCGTATCACTCAGTTCTGTCAGTTTTTCAAATAGTGAGTCAAGATTCTCTGAGAAACTCTTCCTTATTTCGTAAACGTTCCTAGCCTTGAAGACTCTCGGCCTGCCCTCCAGGGAGGTGATTAACCCGCGTTCTTCAAGTCTCTCTAGTATTTTGTATGTTGAGGTTCTGGGTATTTTAGCGTTCATTGCTATATTATCAGGGGTACTTGTCCCCAGCAAAACCAATGCAAGAAAGGCTCTAAGTTCATACTCCGTCATTGCGAATTTTTCAAAATATTTTGAAATTTCTGCAAGCTCTTGTTCAAAATCTTCCATAGATTAGTATAAAGAAGCCTTTAATATTTTTTTTCACTACAAGGTGGATGAAATGTAACTCTTGCGGCAGGGAATCGGTAGCATTCATAAGGTATAATGGCACACACCTATGCCAGGAGCACTTCAACAGATACGTAGAAAGGAGGATAAGACTGGAGTTCAGGAACGAACTTACTATAAAAGGGGATACCAAAATTGGTGTTGCTCTTTCAGGGGGCAAGGATAGCGCTGTAGCTCTATATGAAACAAAGAAGATATTTGGAAATAGGAAGGATGTCAAGATAATAGCAATTACGGTAGACGAAGGAATTTCCTCGTACAGGCCAAAAACGATGGTCTCCGCCAGGAAACTAGCAGAGAGGCTTGGAGTAGAGCATCATATTGCAACAGTGGAGGAAAAATATGCAGTTACCATGGATAAAGTTGCAGAGAAAGGGGAACTGATTCCTTGCAGCTATTGTGGTGTATTCAGGAGAAGATTACTTAACGATCTCTCTTTGGACCTGAAGATAGATTACCTCGTTACTGGGCTCAATATGGATGATACCGCTCAGTCCATCATAATGAACCTGGCCAGGGGGGAAGTTGACAGACTTGGGAGAATGGGGCCTCATTTAAGGGCCAAGGAGGGGCTCATTCCAAGGCTCCAACCTCTCAGGAAGATCCCTGAAAAGGAGGTTCTTTTGTTTGCCATTCTTAACGGCATAGAATTTTCCCACGACACATGCCCCTACGCCAATTTTGCGCTAAGAAATGAATTCAGAGATTCAATTGACAGATGGGAAGAGAGAACTCCCGGTACCAAATTCGCAATTTTGAATTCTTACGACAGAATAAGGGAAATACTAGATCATAATATTTTACCGAACATGAATAAGTGCAAGATCTGCGGGGCCCCAACTGCAGGTGAGATTTGTAAGAGCTGCACGATGAAAAGGGAGATGGAAGAATGGAAATGATGCAAGTCGAAGGAATCACGTTATTTGCTATAACTACCGCAGTCGTATATTACGCTAGATATGTCTGGAACAAGAAAATGCTTTCAACCAAAGAGGTCCTGTACAGGAACCTGCCGATACATACAGTCGAAGGAAGCTATACTGGGCCAATGTACTATCTTGTCTCAATCATCGTTCTTGTCCTGGGGCCATTGTCATACTCTGTATACCCTGTGACTCTAACCCAATATCTTGTCCTAAATTTTATCGCTGGTTTCATATTTGTGTATGGGTACTCGCCATTTGCACCCATAACAGGTTTTGCCACATTGACTGTCTACAGGCAGCAAGGTAAAACAATGTGCCTAGTAGGAAATCTTTTAGGACGGAAATATGAGGTACTTACCATTTTAAAGGAAGATGGCCTGAAAGTGAGGTTGAAGAAAAGAAACAGGGATTTCACAATCTCTGCAAGACTTACGCCTGACTCTTCTCCATCAGCCTAGAGAATATGTTAATTGCCTGGGTCATGAACCGCTCATCCATAATGTAGGTGATATCGTTGTAGAATGAGGCAATCTGATAGACATTAATGCCGTTGACTGATATTATGGATGAAATATAGGCGACATACCCCCTAAGATTCTCTATCTCGAGTGGGGACACGATCACCAGTTCACCAAGGTCGTATCTTTCAGAGAGTATATCCAGTGAGCCAAATTTTTCGAATATGTCACCAATATTGTTTTTATCAGTTATCATAACAATCCCCTGGCTGCCCTGTATTACTCTGATTCTCCCTCCCTTTTCAAATATCTGCCTGTAGACTTCTGATGTTTTTTGAAAATTCTCCGGCGAATTCCTAACTGTTATGTTTATTATTGAGTAATAGGCTTCCAGCCTGGACCTTATAAGCGCCCCTCTGTACTGAGATTCAAGGGAAGGATTGAACTCCGGGTATCTCTTTAAGGCAGCCAAAACAGCGTTGAACTTCTGAGTATTCAACTTTTTCATAACGACCCGGGCTAGAGAGGAATAATTTACCACGCCATCCTGCAACGCGTGTAAAGTGCAGGGATTAGATGAAAGATATTCTGCAACTCTACTGCTGATCCTTTCCATGATATACGAAGCATGAGCTACTTTAAAAATTGAACGATTAAGAATCAAACGACCTCACTTACTAAAACTACCAAAAGGCAGGAAGGGAAAATCAAAGATTATTTATCTGATTGCCATACGAAGATGTGCCAGCCACGGAGAATAGTGATAACTCAAGGAAATTTGTATACGAGCATCGCATAGCTTGGGTCGAGACAGACGCAATGGGAATCGTTCATTTTTCTAATTATTTCAGACTGTGTGAAAGGACGGAGCAGGAATTCATGCACCATCTTGGAGTCAAAAACAGGCAAGTATTCCTACCCAGGGTACACGCTACGTGTGATTACAAGTATCCCTTGAAGTATGATCAGGAAGCCAGGATCACAATGGTGGTAGAGGAGGTTGGAAAGAGACACATAACCTTTAATTACGACATAATTAACAAGACGGAGGAAAGAGTAAGCGCGAAGTGTAAGGTGGTGGTCGTCCCCGTTTTGATTGACATGAAACCGGCAAAAGTAGGTGAAGATATTTTATCGCTCTTGGAGCCATACGTAATCAAGAAGTGAGAAATGATAGAAGCTTGCCTGAGGACTTATTTTTATTCCTGGTCACCAGCATGTCGCCCTTCATTAGCATCTAAGGATAACAATTTATACTTCTCGTAATTGATATACGTGACTGATAGGGAAAATAGGAAAATAATCATCGTACATAATTTTGACAAAGGGGAGTATATAGATGTGCTGAAGGTACTGGAGTCAACGGGTCTAGCAAAGAAGACTATAGTCGCCAGAACGACCCCGACGACCATGAACTGGAAATTGAAAGATTTGATCGCAGAATTATTTCTGGAAGATGAAGAAATAAAGAAAAATAGATAGTTCAGAATTTTTTGAAGGATGTGCCAGCGGTTCCACAGACAGGGCATTTCTCAGGTACCTTGCCAGTAGTGGTATAACCACAGACAGGGCATATGAACACGTCGCCGATCTCAATGTCTTTTTTTTGTCTCACATTTTCCAGTGCATCCTTGTAGAGCTTCTCATGGATTTTTTCGGCTTCGAGGGCATATTTTGTTGACAGCTCGGCCCCTTTTTCATTTTGAAACCTTGCAACTTCGTTGAAGACAGGGTACATCTCCTCTACTTCATAAGTCTCTCCTGCAATCGCGTCTAAAAGATTCTCGTCTGTTCCCTTTATCATTCCGATGTTACGATAATGATTTGTTGCGTGTACTTGCTCAGCGTACGAGATCGCCCTGAACAGACGGGATATGTTCCTGAATCCATTTCTTTCTGCTACATCTGAATATATCAGATATTTCATGTGAGCCTTGCTCTCCCCGCAGAATGCATCTTCCAAATTCCTCTGGGTCATCTTTCTCATGTAGATCCCGTAATTATCAATCTTGACATTAAAGAATTTTCTGCACACGGGAAACTCTAAATCTGATAATTTTCCTAGTGTGAATAGATGAACCGTTCTTGCAATCCCAAATTGATCAATATTTGCGGAACAAATTGTCTAATGGGTAGATTTCGTTATGATGCTAAAAGTGAACTCCTCATATTTATAGCAGGATGGAATTTCAGGTAGGTGATCTTCTGCGGTATCAGGGAATGGCTGCTTCGGTGAATACCGCCCGGGCCATCTATGCGCTAAACTGGTTTGACATTACTCCTGGCTTCATCTACATAGCAGCTGATCTGAAACTCAGAGTTGTCGATCTCGGCATTATGACCGCCAGTTTCTATGTGGGCCTGGCACTTTTCCAGTTGGTAGGGGGCGTCCTTGCCTCAAGGATGGGGGCAAAGGTAGTTGCGTTCATCGGGATAATGACACTGGGCATTTCCGCCATCCTTTCTGGCTATTCATATAATTTGACGGAACTGGCTATTTTCAGGTTCATGGCAGGAGTCGGTTCTGCCCTGTTCTTCTCTCCCGGCCTCAGCGTCTTGAAGAACATCTCTCCCCCGGAATCCTTTGGACTGCAGGTAGGCATCTATAATGGAGCTTTCAACTTAGGGGCTGGAGTGGGGGCATTTGGTTGGGTATTCGTTGACAGGATCGTTGGCTGGAGATTGTCCCTGGTAGTTGGTGGGTTGCTAGCGGTTGGCATTGCCGTAGAGAATGCGCTTGCCCTCAGGGACGTGAAAGAGGAAAAGGTGAGAATGGAAGGCATCACGGTGAGACTTGCAGGTATAGTCTGGAACAGGCTTCTGTGGCTGCTGTCAATAGGCACGATAATTGTTATTTTTTCGGAAACCATCATTGGCCAGTTCATAATATTTTTTGGCGAGAAATATCTCAGTTTTAGCAGTTTTCAGGCTGGCCTGGTCGATGGAGTCTTCCTGATACTGGGATTCGTCGGCGGCGTAGTTGGGGGTCATATCATTTCAAAGACGTCAAGAAGGAAAATGTTCACTTACTTTATCTTGGTGGTTGATGGTGTCCTTTTCATGTTCATTCCTTTTGCTTCATCCTTTTACCTGCTTCTGGTTGTTGTCACTGCACTGGGTCTTGTAGTAGTTTCAGGTTTTTCGATACTGTACACTCTAGCCGCGGAAATAATAGAGGATAAGACGATGACATCATTCTCGCTTTCATTTGTCAACTTTATTCAGTTGGTTTTAGGATCCCTTTCGCCCCTCCTTTTCACTGAGATCCTGGCCCATTCCGATTACATAGATCCCTGGATCATTCTGGGTGCAATTGGGCTGGCAGCAGTACCATTGTTGGTCCGTGTAGAAACAAAGTACTTCAGGTAATTATAGCTGGACCCATGAGAGGATTCCTATAATAAGTGCTTGAAGATATGTTTAAATTGTAGGCACTATTTTATTACTAATGAGTAAAATTCACTTTGAACCTTATATGGATAATCTCTGCATCTTTAAAGTCGATTATCACAACCAGGTCTCTCAAAAGTATAAAGGGATGATATTTGGAGACACATCGTCCCATTATTATGCGGGGGGACTGGTGAGAGAAAAGAATGATTGGGCCATTTACATAAACCAATACATTGCTCTCCCTCTTGATGAAATTGACTTGATAGTAAAAAAGATGAACTCCGAATACTCAGCAAAGGGGTACAACGAGAATGTCACTCTTGAAGGAAAATTTATCGTGAGGAGACTGTCCAGCGAACTGAATGATTTCCTTGACTCATTGATTAGGACACCTGGGGTCATTGTCTATTCGATAGTAATGCTAGGCGAGAACGATACCCTGTTTGCCTTCAAGTACTCAAACACTGAGGCTGAGGCAGTGACCAAATTACTAACCGAACCAATGTCTCACCAAAGCCTCGGTTTTGAGGTTTTGTACATAAATGACGAGAGGCTCGGGAAACTCCCGGGATTTTTCAAATTTGCATCCTATGTAAGCCTCAACTTTTCTGATTTCGTTCTAGTAAGCACAAAGTGGGAGATAAGCCCTGACAACATAAAGAACCAGAACGAAGGCATTTTTCAAAATGAGATGTATTTCAAGCCGAAATTTTTCGGTGAGAGCCTTTCCCCCATTTACGGGCAACTTGTCACTGCGGTCAAGGGAGAGGAAATAAAGGGAAATTCAAAATTCCGCCTAGTTGGAAAAAGGGACGAGGGAAAGAATGTTGAGTTTGACGTTCGATCGTACTGGTTCAACGACTTTTACAATAAAGTTATAAGGAATATCAATGGAGCATTTACTTATTGGGGGTACTGCGATGGGAAGGGGGAAGTTGATAATTATTATGTGATATACGAAAATGTCCTAAGGGATTTCCTCCTCGGCATCAAGATGCTCTGGGGTGCAGAAGCACGCATGAATCATTATAATTATATCACTACTGTTTCGAATCTAGATTCCGTTGCCACATCTGAATTAAGCGCATCGATACAAATTTGAAGCGATATTTATTCATGATTAGCTATCAGGATGCGAATGTGGCTGAGCGTATCCTTAGGATGTCTATAGATACTTGTTGTAAAACTTCTTAATTATACCGCCTTCCGGTTTATATTATTCTTGTCCTCAAGCTTCCGTGGAACTAATTTTCCGTCTCTCAGACGCAGTAGTTTATCAGAGATGCCCGAGCCGGGATTCGAACCCGGGTCTGAGGCTCCGCAGGCCTCTAGGATTATCCAAACTACCCCACTCGGGCCTTTAGGTCATTGTTGACCTTGTCAATAAACATTACTGATTCCAGGAATTCATTGATTGTCTTCCTGACATTGTTTGCATCTCCGCTGACCCTGCACAGAAAACCTGATTTAGATTTCCTGCACTTTATGTATTTCCTGTTCTCTGGCAAGATCGATCTGACAATCTCCTCAGATTCCTCTCCTTCCAGCCTCAGGATAGCTTCAATCTGCAGGTCTACCAACCCCCGAAATTCTCGGAGTAGAGTTGAGGGATGTCAGAGCGTAATTGATTTTTGCGATTGGGACCTTCCTCTCAGTATCTATCAGATATCTCCCATCAGACACATCCGATACCTCAGCATTGACGTTGCTAAATAGGAAATTGAGCTGAATTTTTTCACCAAGCTGCGTTCTGTTCTTTATTGAAGGATTCACACGGACGTCCAGGCGGATGGAATCCGAAAATTGCAATTCGTCCTCGTGAAGTATGGTCCCCTTTGAGACCTCTTCGGGTTCTACTCCCTTGACGGCTAGACCCACCCTCGAATACGGAACCGCAGTCTCAAAGTCCACGTCCATTATCTGTATGCTTCTGATCTCCACTTTTTTTCCGGAAGGGTAAGATGAAAGATGCATGTGTTTCCTAATTTCTCCTGAAATTACAAATCCAAGAATCACCGTCCCGACTCCTTTCACAGAGAAGGATTGATCTACCACGACCATTGCATTCCCAGCTCTTACTGGAACCTCCCTTGAGACAAAGTTCTCGAAATTTCCAAAGTCATTCTGAAGATGAGTCATCTTGACATCCATGGTACTGGATATCTTCTGAAGCGTTTCGAATACGTCGTCTCCACCGACGATTCCAATATCCCTGATTCCGTAATAATCAACTGCTAGAAGGAATTCCCCGACAGTCCTGTCTACTGTCTCCACGTTCAAGATAACCTTGTTGGCCACCGAAGCGGCATTTACGAGTGGCTGTATCCTCTCCGGATATTTGAAGGGATAAAGGAATGCGTAGCCATTGCCCTGGATTTTAGAGTTGTAGTAGTGAATATCTGTCTCAGAACCTTTCTTGGTAAATTTCTGGATATATTCCTCGTCACCATAAGTAAGTATTATCTGATCCACAGATGAGAATAGGTACGTTCATAAAAAACTTGGTTTCATTAAAGTGAAAACAACAAACACCCGACGTATGAGATGAGCTCTCTATTTTCCTGAGTCTTTGTCTACCTTTGCCATGAAATCAAGTAACTCTTCCATTATTGGTCCGACAGTCATCAGAGGAGTTCTGTGTTTCATGAAGAACTTCCTCCCTTCTGGATTTATCTCATAATATCTTCTGACCCTTCCATTTTCAACTTTTGTGTGACTCTTCACAAATCCTCTTATCTCCATGTGTTTCAATAGCGAATATATCTCTCCCTCGGACAGTTTCTCTCCAATTCTTTCACTTATTTCATTTTCTAGGTTGTAGCCGTGCTTCGGAGTGGACCAAATACTCTTGAGCACCAACAGGGAGATTATGCCCTTAAACTGCCTCTCTCTCTTCTCATTCCTCATACAGCGTAGCATAGGATTTTGATAGATAAATATGTAATCCTGACTTGATTCACTTGGTAAACAATAATTACTTGAAATGATTCCAAGACAGTGAAAAACTGGAAGGTCAGCGTTCTGATATTCACTTCACTTGCTCATTTCATAAATGATGGTTATGGCCTCATGTTTTCAGTTCTCATCGCCTATTATGATAACATTCAAGGAGTTCAGCTATGGGTACTCGGAGCGATAGCAATCATTTACACTCTCATATCGGGGTTTATCAGCACTCCGGCGAGCATATACGCTGACCGGAGAGGGCTCCAGAAAGAACTGATGGCTTTAGGACTCTTACTTGACGGCATCTCGGCACCCTTTTTTGCACTACCCTTTATCCTGCCCCATTACGCTTATCCCCTTATGGGTATTGGAGCTGTATTCCTCGGGATAGGACAATCTCTGTATCACCCGATGGGAGCATACTTAATTTCAGTGGCGTTCGAACATTCATCGGCCCCATCCGCAATGGGTTTGAACGGATCATTTGGTAGCCTCGGAAGGGCCCTTTTCCCAATACTGGTAGTAGCGGTCATATCAACTCTTGGCAGCTTCGCGGGAGTCAACATTCTGGGTGCAGTCGCGATAGTATCTGGTATATTGATCCAGATTCTCCTGACTGGACGCAATCAGCCGACATTGCACAAGGATATAGGGAAGGGACAATCATTTTCGGGGATAGGAAGATTCAGATACTTCATTTTACCAGTCACGGCAATAACCTTTTTCAGGTCAATGACTCTTTCAGCCTCAACCACTTATGCACCTGTCTATGTCACCAGACTTTTCAATTCGCACATACTAATGGGAGAAATATTGACGATTTCGTATGCTACTGCAATAATAGGGCAACCATATTTCGGGAGAGTAACATCGAAGAGAGGAGGCAGGTTCACCGTTACTCTCACCATTCTGGCTTCGACTCTCATGTTCATCGTCTTTCTATACGTCGGAAAAAATCTCCCCCTCCTTCTGCTTTCTTTTTCTGCTTATTCATTTTTTGCCATGAGTGCATTCCCGGTACTCCTGGGATACGTGAGCCAGGTGATTCCCAAGGAGTTTTCCACGACAGTGTCTGGGATCACTTGGGGTCTTGGGACCACTATTGGAGGGGCAGTTGGAATTGCCCTGGCGTCAACGTTGATCCTGTTCGGGATGTCAATTTACTTCTCATTCTGGGTACTCACTGCCTTTTCAATTCTTGCCTCAGCCTTATTGCCATTTCTTTACAGCAGGAAGTTAGACCTCCCTCCATCTTGACCTCTTAAGGGCAAGATAGGTTATTACCAGTGTGACTGCAACAAGGATTAACCACGATTCAATGAAACCATTTGTCCCCAGGTTGATGAAACCCGTCGCACTCTGGGCGATTTCTGCCGAATATGTGGTCGGTGAAAGATAAGTGAGATACCTGTAGGGAAATGGAATATAACTGATGGGATAATATACAGGAGGAAGGGTAGTGAGGATGGGGGAAAGTATACCGGAAAAGGCCCAGCTCTGGATGATATCCGAAGAAAAAGTTGACAGAAGGAATCCAAGAGATATTGAGAATACAAAAATAGTTGACATATCCAAGAACACGAAAACCCATCCGATGATTGTAGATTTTACGAACAGCGCGTTCAGTATTATCAGCAAGGAAATTGTTGGTAAAGAATAGACCAATTCGGACAGTGCCATTCCCGTTATATAAACTCCAGCTGAAGTTGGAGAGCTGACTACCATGTCCTGCACTCTCATGTCATTTTTCAAATGAGAGAGATCCCCTTGAAGTGAAGTCCCGCTCATTACCATGTTCATTATAAGTGCTCCTTCTGCTGCTACAGCAAGCAGCTTTCCGTGGCTCGCAAACGTCACGACAGCCAGCATAGACAGGGGGGCTAGAAGAGTGCTGATCAGTACGACGGGATAGTTCAGCATTGCGTATATTGAATTCACCAGAACAGACGCATATATCTGGCTGGCAACATTTCTCTTAATACTCATCCTCTCCCCCCACCAGTTTCTCGAATATGTTGCCTAGCGATACTTCCTCAACGGTGAATCTTGTTTTGGTTTCTATCAGAGTCGGTATGAGTTCATAAATGGTCTTCTGGTTTCCGTAAACAAAATATTCATCAGGAGATACCCTTGAAACACTACCATCTTCGATTTTCAGGTTTGTGGTAGATGAATATACCTTGAGCACGTATGGATGTTTTATCCTCTTCCTTAGGTCAGATATAGTACCATTATCCATGATTTTCCCGTGGTCCAGGATGCATATCAGGTCACCCAGTTTCTCAGCCTCTTCCAAATAATGTGTGGTGAGGATTATCAGCCTATCTCTCTTCAATTTGTCAAGAATACCCCACAATTCTTTTCTCGATATGTAATCAAGACCAGTGGTTGGTTCATCGAGGAAGATTACTGACGCTTCGCTTGCAATTACCGTTGCGACCATAAGCTTTCTCTTCTGCCCACCTGATAGCTTCCTATTTTTAACATTTTCAACTTCTGCAAGGTCCATGGACCTCAGAGCTTCTTTTGCAATGGATCTAGCTTCACTGTGGGTATAACCTCTCCACATTAAATATGAGGAGACAGTCTGAATCGGGGTAAGCCAGGGGGCCGGACGTGCTTCCTGGGGGACAGCCGCTATCTGTTCTCTGACCTTATACGGCTGGGTGATAATATCATACCCATTTAGGGTCGCGCTACCAGAAGTTGGGAGCAACTGGGTGGAGAGTATCCTGACCAGAGTTGTTTTACCAGCCCCATTTTTGCCTATTATAGAATATATACCATTCATGCTGATTTCAAGGTCTATACCACTCAATGCCGTGTTTTTCCCCTCGTAAGTCTTTGCTAACTGGATGCTGGTTATATCCATAAACTTCGAGGGAATCCTAAATGGTTATAAGAATTTTTTAGTACTAAAAGAAATTGACGGATACGGATAGGACATTACTCCCTACAAGGGAAAAAGCTAATAGTCTGAAAATAGAATCAAAAAGGGAAAATTTAGGAACCAGTGTTCCCGCTAGAAATCTTTATGATTTTTTCCACAATTCCTCTAAAACTCACAGCACTCCTTGACTCTGGATGTGCGAGAGTGAAAGGAGTTCCCTCATCTCCATCCTCGACTACTGTCGGCTCGAGAGGTATTGAACCAAGGAAATTTATCCCGTATTCTTTTGAAATTCTTTCGCCACTTCCTTTGTTGAAGATGTACGTCACCTTTCCACAATGGGGGCAGACAAATTCACTCATATTCTCAATGAGTCCAACAATTGGCACCTTGAGCTGCTTTGCGAAATTTATCGCCTTTTTGACGTCCAGCATTGCAACTTCTTGAGGCGTTCCGACTATTATGAAACCGTTAATTTTAGGGATAAGTTGGATGATGGAAAGAGGTTCATCTCCTGTGCCAGGCGGCAGATCAAATATCAGATAATCCAACGGACCCCATTTTACGTCCTTTATAAATTGTTCTATCATCTTGTGTTTGAGGGCACCTCTCCAGACCACAGGGGTATCCCTTGAAGGGAGGAAATATTCTATAGAGATTACCCTGAGATTGTTGTTGTATCTTACAGGGATGATCTTGTTGTCCTCATCAGGATATGGTTTATCGTCTATTAGCCCAAGCATCTGCGGAATGTCTGGTCCGTGAATATCCGCATCGATCAAGCCTACATTCAGTCCCTTGTTTGAAAGCTCTACTGCGAGATTCACTGCGACGGTGGTCTTCCCTACCCCTCCCTTTCCACTTATTACCACAAGGATATTCTTTATGTTCTTTATACTTTCATCTTCCGGGCTTATCTTGAAGTCCACAGGGATCTTTGGAGGGGGCTCATTCTTGGTTATCGTACCGGGCATATGGTCACCACCACCGTTATCCTAAGTCGATATAAGTATTCTTGTCAGTCATTCGAAAATTGTATCAAATTACTTTATATGGAAATAGAAATACTGAATAGAATGAAAAGTCTGGTCGCTCTTTCAGTGCTCGTCATTCTTTTGCTGTCCACCGTCTACGCAGTCGGATCCTCGCCCCAGCATTCAAGGGAGTATAATGGTACCTATGTTCAGTACTGGACCTACGGCCAGAACATCATCAATTTTTCAGCAAAGATAAACGGAGTAAATGAACTGGTTTTCAGGAGCATAAATGAGAGTCAAGCCATAACAATGATCGGCATGAATAGTTCAATAGTTGCTTATGACACATTCATGACTCCAATATCATTCCGTGGTCTCGGGACTCTCAGCTTCCTGCTGGCAAGTGGTCTGGAGACCGAGAATGATTCGATGTTTGGGGCGAATGAGATCACAATTTCAAATGACTTTTTCAGGGGGATGATAGTGACTGACGGAACTATCACGCAACAGGGTGGTTGGATCCAGATAAACGACACAGTTCCATTCTTTGCACTGTACGTCACACTACCATTTTCTTACATCAATGTAATGGTCAATAATTATGTCATGAGCGGAAATGATTATCTGGGAAATTATAGCGAATATGAAGAGGAAGGAGGGAATATAATGAACTATTCCTTGCTCAGCGAAAACAGTTCTGTCACAGTATTCCGTTCATTGTCATTTAACTCGAGTGGAGGAATTATGGAGGATAACGTACTTGCCCAGCCAATTCTGCAATTACACGATGCACAATCCCCTTCGATCTATGGATATACCGGGTCCGGTACATACAACATTTCACTTTCTGAGGGGTATACACTGGCAGAGTCATCGAGGTCCAATGTTACGATCCCTTCAATTCCGAACATGATTCTGTCAAATATGACATTCATTAATTTTCAATCTGAGACATTTATGATAGACCTTGATGGAAGGAATATCGGACTAATTCACGTGTTCGGTTCCTCTATAACTGAAGGAAGTAATCAACTGCTTATTTCTCCATATTCAACCTTTTCCATCAATTTCAAGCCGGTTCCGCTATCATCCACTGGGCTCATGGCGAACAGTTCAAACAATGTGACTGTTTCTGCTGAAATACTGCTAGACCAATCTCCGTCATTTTTCTCCTATTCCTACAACGTTTCCATAAGATCAGTTGTGTTCAAGAACGGTACTTTCTCTGCCGATGTGTACCAGATGGGAAATTCCACATACCTGATAGTACTTCCCAGGGGTTTCCGTGTACTGAACGTAACCGTAAATGGACATGCATTTCATTCCGGAGTTATGAACAATGGCTACAGGACAATCAATAATACTAACGGAAGTGCAATTCTTCTTGCAATAAACCAGACAGGAAACATATCAATTGCCCTTTCTGTCATCAGTATCAATGAGTTTCATAGGATCATTTCTCTATTTGGATTATTCCTCATCGTATCTGCAGCCCTCATAATAGCGGCCATAAGCTTGATATTTTACGCACGGCGGAAGTCCTTGAAAATTTACGAAAAAGATAATTAACCTTATTCGTTGCAGTCTCATGGAAATATTCAAGGTCCCAGTTTCTAAGAAAAAGGAGCTAGACGTCGTACTCTCGAAAGACCCAATTTTCAGGCTGTCCATAACAATCAAAGATTCTTCTGTCATAAGTGAAAGTGGTTTCCTGTACGTCGTCGTGGAGGGACTTGAGGAAAGGATAGTCATTGCTAGGAGTGAATTCTCAGCGATATCTGAGAAGATTTCAGAGGAAGAGAAATCAAAGGTCGTGGCATATATAGAGAAGGAAAGGGAGAACGTTTATAGCGGACTTGGTTCTATTTTCGGATAGGATGAAATTCCTTCTTGCTGATACTGAAATAGAATTGATACCTCCTCTGATGCACAGTGAGAATCTGGTTGTTGAGTCCTGCAAGAGGAAGGGTAAATCTCCTCAGAACTGCATTCTGGACTATTTTGAATTCCCTAACCTGATCAAGAAATACTTCCCGGAGAAGGAAAAAAGAATGGCAAGACTATACATTCCTTACTTCTTTGCTAGACTTAATGAGGAATCAGTAGTTGGAAATTATCTTCCTGTAGATTATGCTGTACACACCAAGAACAACATCATAATTGAAAGGGATGAGATAGGCGACATTGTGGATTATGACTCCTTCAAAAATGAGCTGGAGAATAAATTGAATAATCCAAGAAGAATTTCACACCTGAATGATTACCTGAGTACTTGGGAGGACAGAGAAATCGCAGTGCTTCATCCCCGCGGAAGAAGAATAAAACGATTTGACAGGGAGTCGATACTGATCATTGGAGGATTTGCTGAAGGAGACTATCTGTCAGATCTCAAGAATTTCAGCAAAATCTCGGTATACGATAAAGAGCTGACTGTTCCAGCGACTCTTGAGCTTGTCCATTCCATGCTGATAAATCAGAGACAATGACATTCACCTGATGGTAATTTACTAAGGCAATGTTGATTAACCCGTGCACTTAGAAGGGACCAGCAAGGCGCTGCATAAATGTTCTCTTTCTTGTGATAGAATCTGCGTTTCCTATGTCCTTTCTCATGTAATAATCTCCCCTTATAGCATCTTCCAGACCTTGGAATTTTGTAAGTGCGCCTTCTAGATTATTGTCCTCCGACAAAATCGCCAAGCTCCTAGACTTCGTTTGAATCAGGTATTTACCACGCGAGTTCACTGACGCGTAAAAGAATCTCAGTCCCCTGGAGATCAATAGTTCTTCATTCACCAGAATTTTAGATGGATTAGGATCCTGCCCGTACCCAATCGGAACAAGGTACCTGAGTATGCTGACAGAATCCCTAAAACTCAATCTGACAGAGCCTCTGTTGAATATTGAAATCGCAACATCCATTATCGAATCGTTTAGGAGTGAGAGGACGTTTATTCCCTCAGGGTCTCCCATTCTTGCATTTATTTCAATAACTTTTGGTCCTTCACTTGTTGACATGAACTGACCGTAAATTGGACCTGTATAATTAATCCCGTCCTCTGCTAGAGCAAGAACTATTTTTCTGAGTATCGTCTGGGCAGCAGTTATGTGGCTCGGTGGTATGAATGGCAACCCTCTTGTCGAAAAAGAAATTGAGCCCATTCCTCCTGTATTCGGTCCGCTATCTCCTTCATATGCTCTCTTATAATCCTGGACTATCGGAAAAAAGTGGATCGTGTCATTAAAGACAAGAGCCTGCAGGCTGAACTCCTCACCCTCGACCTTCCTTTCAATAAGGATTTTGCTGTAATTTGAACCCAGGTATTTTCCAATGACCGCAATTCCCTCTTCTCTTGAATTGAAATGGGTTCCCTGCACCATTACACCCTTCCCTCCGGTCAGTCCATCCGGTTTGATTACAAAGTCATAATCAATTGCATCTACGTATTTTCGTGCCTTATCTAAATCTGTAAAAGAGGCGCTATCAACTCCCCCCTCAATCCCCTTTTCTTTCATTAGGATCCTCAGGAAGGCCTTCGATGTCTCAAGTTTTGCGGCTTTAGATGACGGCGCAAATACTCTGAATCCATCTGAGATAAGGACGTCGCTGACCCCAGATGCCAGTGGAGTCTCAGGTCCAATAAAAATGCAATCAGGCTTGTACCTTGTTGCTACTCCCCTTATGAAATCTGTATCGTGATCCTGAAAAATATAGAACTTCTTGGATACTCTGGCAAGTCCGGGATTTTTATTAGGAGATATGGTAATCAGTTCTGCACCTGACTTTATAATAGAGAGGGCGAGAGCATGTTCCCTCCCTCCGCCACCAATCAGCAGCGCCTTCAAGTGACCACCTTGGGCTCCTCTTGAATTTTCTCCTTCAGCTGCTTACCATATTTTGAGTAGAATGTCTTTGTGAGCTTTAATAACCTCCTGGTTCCTCTCTGTTCTATCTCGACATAACCTACCCTCACCAGGTGGTCTATTTCCTTCTGCGCTTTATTCCCCCTCACTCTCTCCACCGTTGAAAAATAAACATTCCTTCGGTTGTAAAGGATTCCAATTATCTCCAATTCTCCTTTGCTAAGTTCACTTTCCGAATACCTGAATGCAATTTCAGAGTACTGATTCCTTATTCCAATTTTATATTTCTTCCCTATTTTCTTCAGTTCTAGTGATGTGTTTGTAAACCTCTTTTCCAGGTGCCTGAAAATCCTGCTGACATCGTTTGCTCCTAGGGAAAGAGCTTCACATATCTCAGATTTACTTAAAGGGTTGAGAGTTGCTAAAAGTAGTGCTTCAACTTTGTTCTCCAGTTCCTCAACCATTGTGGCTTTATAGTAATCTCAATTATAGTTTTTATGTTGAGGGGGTGCCCCTGGTAAGCCCCCTTCTGTTAGCCTCAAAGAGGTTCGTGGCATTTGACTGTGCATCCTACCCGTTCCTCAGGCAGTTGTTCACTGGAACTGCTTGGATTTGCTTCCATCTCGTTTCCCCTGTCTCAACATATTTTCAGGAACGTCACCTTCCAAAGGATCACCCTTTGCTGAAACTGTGGCATTTCTTATGAGGGAACGCAGGTCTCTCAACCTGGGATTTATCCAGACTACTGCCGGAAGGGGGGACTTTCCTCACCATTTAATGGCGACGGCCACTCCGGGGCTCCCCAATCAGTGATGAGGATTGTCTATTTATCTCCTTTTAATGAGACCCTCAGTTCCAGTGGTAGGTAATTTACTTCAGGCCCAAATTCTGAGGCAAATTTGGCTATAGTAGTGGTGAACAATCGGCTGGTTTTATTCACTCTATTTGCCCGTGAGGGTAGTCAAATCCTTGAAAATGGAGAAATAAATGGACCTATTTTAACAATTTTTCCGGTGCAGAATAGGTACGATAAGTTTTTCCTTTAGGCTTAAATAAAACTATACTTCCTCACCTGGAGCATCCGAATAGAGTGTACCATCGAATGTGTTCTGCTAATTGGCCCCCACCGCAGAGGAGGAACTTATCTGCTATGGTATAGCGTCCCATCCCGAACTTCATATTTCCAGAATTGTGCATTTGCCTTCCTCAATCATAAAAATTCACTTCCATGTTCACTGATAATACCCTGATGCCTGATGAATTTCAAAATAATCAGTCAACCTGTAACAACAGGCAGCGTCCGTGTGTAAGCATTTACATTTCACCAGGAACCTGCTTCGATTGTGAAGTAATTCAATAATCTTAGAAAACATAATATTCACAGAGTAATTACTGGCAAGTCCTAATAATGGGCCCGTGGCCTAGTCTGGATAAGGCACTGGCCTTCTAAGCCAGTGAGCCCGGGTTCAAATCCCGGCGGGCCCGTCTAGAAAATATAATTGAATCCCTAATTTTTTCTAGATTAGTACTTAAAAATACGACTTCAATAGCATAAAAACAAGACAGTGAAAAATAAAAATTAATCACTTTTCAGAGTATTTAGGATAGAGGTCGAGGTAACCAACCTAGAACTTCTTTGGGATGATGACATTTGTGAGATTCATTCTTGAGATACCATCACGAGAACGGACCTAGGAAACCATGAGCACTAATGCCGAGGTCTTTATTGTCTGGAAGCTTAAATTTTAAAGTGAGCCTACCAAATTTTGTAAAGTCACTTTCCCCCTCTGCCGACAGGTAGCCTAACCCGGCCATTGCGGAGTCAGGAAAGAAAGGCAAGATACTGGAAAAATTCTTTACCTATTCAATTACAACCGTTAAGGCTACAATCAATGAGATACCTGAAAAAGGCAATCAAACTATTCCAGGTTAAACCTATTTGCATTCACCTCTATTTTCCTGAGCTCTTTATAAAAATTGATAACTTCCTTCAGTAAATTATTTACTTCATCATTGGTGAATTTTATAGAGTCTGTCACTCTAGGTGGAACCTTGATTTCCCACAGCCTGGACAAAATAGGCCCCCATTATGGAGAGCCTCACCTTTCTCTTTTTCTCCTTCCTCTTTGCCTTCTTCTGTGCGCACTTGGGAAGGTGAATGAAATTCCATTCAAACCAGTTGAGGTTCTCCCGGAGTCCAAAGAGCCCCTCGTATCTGAGCCTAGTAAGGAGAAGGCAATCCATCGGGAGCTTTTTGTCCATTTCGGCCAGTTTCTTTATTTTCCCTTTATTCCGATGGTATGAGCATCCTTGTACCTGATTTCAGTATCGCATGTTCCTTAAATATAAGTTGTTCTCTCTCGTTCTCTCACTTTTCATCATAATATAGAGAAATTTATCCTTTTCAAGTTGGAAACTATATAAACTCGAACATCGACAACTGTAGGTTCTATACCTTTTGATATAAAACATTTACAAGAAATATTCAACACCAGGTATCCGTAACTTATACAAAATGTGTGATGCTGCCCATCAATTTTCATGAAGTTAATAGACAACCCTTTATAGGTTGCAAAAGATGTATATTTTTGATAGAAGAAGATGTGCCTGTCATATCATATGCGAAGGGAGCGCTAGTGTGTGAGTAATGAGACCATGACTGTCTCCGAAGTGGAAGCTGCAGTAAGGCTTGTGAATAAAAGGGTGAACCAGAATGCAGGGATATTATTGAGCGCTTCAGTGGATGATCCAATGAAGGGGGCGATAAACGTGCTTGTCTTCCTGACTGGCGTAAAATCTCCCTACATGTTTGATTCAACTGGCAGCGTCTCTGAAGCAATGAAGACCACGGGACTTAAGAGACTGGACTGGAGGGTCAACATAGGTTTAAAAAACTACTACAAATTTTTGGCCTTAATTTGATTGTCAAATCAGGCATCAACACACGTATCATACGCATTCTGATTGTCGTCCCTATGACCACACTTATTAATCGCCGCAGAATAGCCCTCTGAGGTTATGAAAGGCAATTTAGGAGCATTCATTTATTCATTCATCGCAGACAATTTTCATCCACTGGACGATCTGTATGGAATGATGGTTGCAGAAGTGCTCCTGAGACTGAAATCGGGGAAGGTATTGGATGTAGGAACAGGAACCGGTCGCTTGCCTATGGAAATGGTAAAAATTGAGAAAGGATTGGACGTAACAGGCATAGACGTATCACAGGGAATGATAAAAAATGCAGTCAGAAGATCAAAGGAACTCTGTACGTCGAGCAATGTGAATCTTCTTGTTGCTGACGTTAAGAGCCTTCCCTTTGATGATTGCGTTTTTGATCTTGTGATAAGTTCTATCAGTTTTCACTACTGGAAGGAACCGGTGAAATCACTTATGGAACTGTACAGGGTCACAAAGGAAGGTGGGGAATGCTGGATTTATGACGCTGTGGTTGATATTGAGGAGAATGAGAAAAAGGAGTTTATAAAAAAATATGGTCTCCTTTCTTATTGCTTAGTAAGGTCTCATATACGCTTAAGATACCGCGAGCTTCTAAAAATTATTCAGCTTCTCGAACTCTCCCAGTCTAAAGTCATTCTGGAACGCAAAGGATTCCTGTTCAGGATAAGAATGATAAAGAGCTCCCCCTAGAGTGTACGACTCCTATGGTAGTCTTTCTAACGGACGATTGATGTGCTATCCTGAAAACTGTAACAATTTTCCTTACTTTTATTTCAACCTCCTGAGTTTCAGGTATCTTGAATAAACTCTTTCTGAACTAAATCCAATTATGAATATGCCAAATATGATCAAGGCAAAGCCTAAAATTTGCTCGAGTATGGAACCTGCTAATAAGGCCCATCCATATGAAATTATGAAGATCCCTGCAACAATTATTACAGAGTCCCACTTCCATATCCCATACTTATCTAATAAAAGAACATCCTCCCATTTAATTTCCAACTCACTGTGACTATTGTCATTCGAGGGAGCCATAAATCAATATTCACTTTATATTATATAAGCTCTGTGCCAAAGCGGATGCGGGACACTATTCTTCGTGTCTCACTTCTTCCCTCTCTTCTCCCTTTGATGTCGTGATTATTACGTATACCCTCTTACCCAGATAACGCCTGGGCACATCTGCCTTTGCTGAAGTGCCCTGCTTCGTGACAGTTCTCTCCAAGATACCCTCTATCTCATCGTCCTTTAGCGTCGGGGAATTGTTCAACACGAATATCTTCCTGCTCAACTGTTGATAATAGAATGGATGTTAATACGCATGTCTATAGACATGCTTGCATAACTCCATGGATATACTATACCAACGAATGTCCAGGGTCTTCGATGAGGACATAAAGTTCAAGCTCGAGGAAATCGATAGGATCATGGCAAAGAAATACAAACTTGAGCATCCTATGAAGGAGAGGGACTGGAGGACATATGAGCAGCAGTTCTCCCACAGGATAAAAACTGCCATGAAGGAACTCGATCCTCTTGTGAAGGAGGTAGTTTCCACCACCCACATACATCACGGTCCCGGTCATCCTTATGGTCTATCACTTGAGAACCGGGTGAGGCGGCATCTGATAAAGCAGCTTGTCGAGGAATCCAATAGGATGTTCAGCAACATGCTTGTAATATTCTCAATGCTCTCCGGCATTGATGTTAGCTACAAGAGTGTGGAAAGACTGTACTCAGACCAGGAGGTTATTCTAGCCTTCCACAGTCTCCACATCCTGATACTGAAGAATAAAGGCATAGACTCTTCCGAAGCGACAGGTGACGGTACTGGATACTCACCCACCATAAAGAAGAACTACGAATCCTATGCCCAGAGATTGAAGGACAATGCCAAGGAGAACAGCAAAGACTCAAACAGGAATGGGAGATCGGGTAGAAGGAGACTGTTTGCATACTCGTTCTTTATGATGGATCTCAAGACCGGGATGTATGTGGCATTCGGCTCTTCGATGAAGTCTGAGAGGGGTGCATATGACAGGGCACTGGGAATGCTGGGATCAACAGGAATAACTCTCAGCTCATTGAGGCTGGACAGGTACCACTCTTCTCCATCGTATATGGATGCGCTCAAGGGGACGAAGACGTTCCTGATATCCAGGAAGAACTGGATGCTCAACGGTTCCGTTGAATGGAAATCCATGATGAAGGATTTCCTTTTGAATACCGTCCCCTACCTTGAACAGTATCACCAGAGGAGCAACTCTGAATCTGGATTTGCAGCTGACAAGAAGATGCTAGGACAGAATGTAGCTCAGAGGAGGAATGACAGGATTGACAGCGCAATATTCTGCAAGGGTTTATGGCACAACCTGTTCAATATTGGGCGATCTTAGAATAGTGTCCCACATCCGCCAAAGGGAGAAAGCCACCGTGGATTCTTTCATATCAACATGCAAACAATCAACAGCAACAAAAAGGATTCGTGGCAATTGTAAGGATTAAGACAGTTCATATGGATTCTCCACTAAGGGAATGGGAATACGGAACGAAAGGGAGCATCTCTCTTGACATAAATTCATTGTCACAAAGGAGTGAGAAACAACAACTGCATCCGTCAATGACAAGAATATTGCATATCCTATAGTAAATTCTGTCAGGGATTACTGCTATGTGATTATGGATGCTGTTTACGATACTTCAGACATATATGAATACATATTTGAAAATACACAATGCTCTCCAATAATTGATACAAACAGGAGAAGAGGGATAGTTGATTCAAGACTCTCGCATTCAGGAATGGAGGGCATAAAGATCAGGAAGGAAGTGGCATCCAGATATTCATTTAGAT
>JAMCQR010000065.1 GCA_023379555.1 Thermoplasmatota archaeon
ACTTAATCGCTCCAGAACAAGCTTTTGGAGTCAGAGACACCAATAATGTAAAAGTCATGTCAATGAGGGAGTTTGAGAGAAGGGAAATCGAACCGGAGCTAGGAAAGGTCGTCAAGATCGGAGACAGATACGGGAGGATCATAACCGTGACTCCGGGCAGGGTAGTAGTTGATTTCAATCACCCCCTGGCGGGGAAGTCTCTTAAATATCAATACAAGGTACTCGAGAAAATCGAGAAGGAAACTGAAAAAATAAGGGCAATCATCGAAATTAATTACTCGAAGGATATTGATAAATTCAAAATACACAATGGAGAGGAGATAACTATTACTATACCTGATTCAGCGAAAATTGATGATTCTTGGCCACTAGCAAAATTTGCAATTGTAGGTGGGATAAGGGAGCACGTCGCAAACAAAACAGTAGTGATAAAGGAAATTTTTGAAAAGAGGATTGAAGAGAAAAAAGAGGAGGCAATGGAAACCAAGGAAGCACCGCCCTCTTGATTCTCTTGGAGTCATGATGTCGCAACTAGAAGAAAATAAGAAGGAAATAGAAAAAGCACTGAAGGAATACCAGTTCAAGAAATACGTTACTGAGATCAGGAAACTTGAGGGGAGAGGGACAGAACTTATTTCCGTTTACGTCCCCCCGGGGAGGCAGATCAGTGATGTAATTGCGTACCTCAGGGACGAATACTCAACATCCACCAATATCAAAAGCAAGACAACTAGGAAAAATGTAACTTCTGCCATAGAGAGCATAATGAGCAAGCTGAAGTACTACCGTTCCCCTCCTGAGAACGGCCTGGCGGTTTTCGTTGGTTATGTTCCATCAAAGGGAGACCAGAGCGAAATGGTATCCTATTTCATCGAGCCGCCACAACAGATTACCAGTTTCTTATATCGATGCGACTCAAAGTTCTACCTGGGTCCGATTCTACCAATGCTTGAACATAAGGATGTCTATGGGCTCATTGTCATAGATAGGGCCGAAGCGACGATTGGACTCTTAAAAGGGGCAAGAATAGAAGTAATTGAAAACAAGGAATCGCAGGTCCCCAGCAAGCATCACCAAGGAGGGCAGAGCTCGCGAAGATATGAAAGATTAATCGAAATTGCAGCCCACGAATTTTTCACGAAAATTGGGGGAATTGCATCTGCAGCTTTCCTGAAAGAACCTGATTTGAAAGGTGTTCTTATAGGAGGTCCAGGGTCTACAAAGGAATTCTTTTACAAAAAAGAATACCTTCAGTATCAAATCCAGCAAAAAGTAGTTGACCTGTATGACGTGGGGTATACGAATGAGTACGGGTTGAAGGAGCTTGTTGAGAAAGCGAGCGAAACATTGGATCAACTTGAGGTGGCAAAGGAGAAGAGGATCATAGAGAGGCTTCTGGTGGAGATAAAGAAAGGTTCCGGGCTGGCTGCCTACGGTGACGTTGAGATAATGAAATATTTAAAGGAAGGAAAAGTTGACACGCTGATCATCTCAAAAGGTTTGAAAAAGTTCCAGTTCAAGTACAGGTGCGAAAATGACGGGGAAGAACTTACGGAGATTTCACAGGAGGAAAAGGTGCATAACTGCCAGAAGTGCAATTCCCAAATGGTTCCAGTTGAGAAGGTGGATCTGATAGAGGAATATATTGAACTGGGGCAGAAGAGCGATTCAAAGATTGAGCTGGTTAGCGACGAATCTGACGAAGGGTCCCTATTCCTCAGGGCATTTGGTGGCATTGGAGCCATATTGCGATATTCTTGAAAGAAAACCACTGAAGGCATTACCAATTTTCCATTTAATTGCTGTCATTTTATATCTAACTAATAAACGTGAAAAGTGAAAATTTCTCTCTCTGGGAAAGGAGGTAACGATATAACCCTCTATGAATAATGTACCATAATATTCAAGTACGTAGTGAAAACTGAACTCCTTATGGACTATAAAAAGTTCCTTGGAATCTTCATTTTTATCGCTTTAATCGCATCACCCATGTTATACCTACATAGCGCCCATGGGACTGCGTGGACAGGCCCCGAACCAACTCCAACTAACCTTGTTCTATACCTTCACAATTCCTCAAAAGGAGTCCCAGTTGGTGCCGTGACTTATTTAAATGTACTCTCCACCGTCAACGATACGTTTTCCCCGTGGACCAATTCAGGAGAGGTCACAACCGGGATGCACTATGTATCTGAATCATTCGTAGTCTCTCCCCAACTAGCTTCCTCGCTGGTCTTCAATGGTACAATTTACGCAGGTTTATACATGAACCAGACTGGGAGTTCCCCGACGGGTGGATCGACAACTGTGTATGTGTACTCGGTGACCGCAGACGGACAGAAATCAATACTTGGTTCATACACTAATTCGAACTCCCTTATTCCAACAGGTTCGAAACCCAGTGGGACGCCCGTCCTTCTCAGGGGGCCCACACTCAACGAGACCGTTCCAACTAACGATACTGTCATGGTGGACATTAACGTTACTGGAAGTTCTTCGGAGCATTATGGAATCTGGTGGGGAAGGGTCAACGGCACCTATTATCAGAGCAGCATCTTCCTTCCTGTCAGTACCTATTTGACGGTGTCTCAGGTACTAGTTAAAAATTTCAGCGGACAAAATGTCACCCTTCTCCCTGAAAATGTCAATAACACCACCCTAACTATTTTGGCAACGGTTGAAGATCCATTGGGTGCTTACGATTTCCAAGAACATCAGGTAGACTTCTCAGTGCTGAATACTTCTGGGATGGTAATTTTTAGTTCCAAGATGAAACCGTATCCAGGTCCTTCCCCTCCTTACGCCTCAGGTCAGACATACATACTCTCTTACAATTATTCCTCCCTAGTACCTGGGGAATACTATTTCAGAGTAAACTCCACCGACAATACCGATCATAATTATTTGAACGTGAGTACTTCACCCTCCTACTTCGGGAGAGGTGCATCATCCTCTGTGTTGATCACGGTTGGCCTTCCACCTGTGTCCATTACAGCTAAGGTCCTGGATGAAAGGGGAGCAGGTGCCGTAGGCGCTGATGTCAGGGTCTCAGAGAGCGGGATGCTGGCTGCGATTAACACCACGAATGGAACGGGGGAAGCAGGGTTTATGCTTTCCCCTGGCGCAACCTACACCTTCACCGTCAGGTGGCAACAAATCGCTGTGGGGTCATTCAATGAAACTGTTTCAAATGTATCTCGCAATTTCACCCTTTATGCCCACATAATATATCCCACGTTCAGTGTGAGATCTCCCGGCGGGTTACCTGTTCCATATGCCCTCATTACATTGATACATCCAAACGGCAGCGTCTTTCCATTAATTGTCACAAGCGTTAACGGAACTTTTGCCCTTTCGCAGGTACCCTCAGGGACTTATGTCATGAGCATAATATACGACGACACGGAAATTCTTTCATCATTCCCAGTGAATGTAACAAGTGGCAATGTCACTACGATAACAGTTCAGGATGTCTATTCGCTCTCAATTGAAACCAAGACGGTCTCCGGATCGCCTCTATCAGGTGTGTTTGTGCAGGCAATGAATGAGACCACCGGAGCTGTCATAGCGTCTGGGATCACCGGATCGGACGGCGAGCTTCAATTTCTGGTGCCATCTGGCTCTTATGTTGTCACAGGAAGCTGGGTTTCAACATACGATATGACCCCGGTCAAACAGACCGATCAGCAAACAATCCAGGTTACATCCACAAAGATCGATGTTATAACTTTCACCGATGCATATCCTTCATTCTTCGCAACCGCCCTATTCCAGATCATTCTGGTGATTGTGTTACTCGTAGCGATCATCGTTTTTCTTTCAACAATGCTCATTCGCAATGGAGGGAGGCAGAGAAGAAGGTTCAGATGAAATAAGAAACATATCCCATCCTTCTTCAAATGACGTTGCTGAATCGACAGTATAGCACTTGACTGGTAGCCAAAATGGTCTCTGCGGCTATGGGGTGTTTAGAGTATTCTACATTCCATTCTTCGTGATAAAGGTTAAAAATTGAAAAGATATATTGTTCCATGGCTGGAGATAAAAAATATATCTACACTTTTGAAGAAGGATCAAAGGAGATGAAGAATCTTCTTGGTGGAAAAGGTGCCGGGCTTGCTGAGATGACAAGGATAGGCCTTAGAACCCCACCAGGTTTTACGATCACAACAGAAGCCTGTAATTTCTATTTTCAAAATGGGAGACTGCCGGAAGGATTGTGGGATGATGTAGTGAAATCTATGGGAAACTTGGAAAGCAGAACTGGGAGAAAATTTGGTGGTTCCCCCAAGATTTTACTCGTTTCCGTAAGATCTGGCGCTCCAGTCTCCATGCCAGGGATGCTTGATACAGTTCTAAACCTTGGGCTCAACAGTGTGAATGTGGACGTTCTTGCAGCTGAGACCGGAAATCAGAGATTTGCTTGGGATTCCTACAGAAGATTCGTCCAGATGTTCGGCAGGATAGTCCTTGGGATCAATGGCAGGAAATTTGATGATATCCTTGAACTGAAAAAAACGGAAAGAAACGTGAAGAATGACTATGAGCTTTCCGTAGGAGACTGGCAAGACATAGTTAAAGAATTCAGGGAAATAATTAAAAGCGAAGGGAAGGAATTACCAGATGACCCATATGAACAATTGTCACTCGCAATCAACGCAATATTCGACTCTTGGAAGAATGAACGTGCCGTAGTGTACAGGAAAATTAACAATATTCCAGACTCTCTCGGGACTGCAGTCTCGGTGGTGACTATGGTTTATGGTAACACCGGAACTAACTCTGCAACGGGAGTATGTTTCACAAGGGACCCAAATACGGGCGAAAAGAAGCTATACGGGGAGTATCTGGTGAATGCCCAAGGAGAAGACGTGGTCGCAGGAATAAGAACGCCTTCACCCATAGAAAAACTCAAGGCAGAGATACCAAAATCATACGATGACCTAGAAAGATCCGCGGAAATACTGGAATCACATTACAAGGACGTCCAGGATATAGAATTCACGATTCAGGATGGTACATTCTACTTGCTCCAGACAAGGAGTGCAAAGAGGAGCGCATTCGCTGCTGTAAAAATAGCAATCGACTTTCTAAAAGAGAAGAAGGTGTCACCCAGCCAAGCAGTGAATATGGTCGAACCATTTCAAATTGACCAGCTTCTTCACCCCCAGGTGAACGTAACGGTGGCGGGGAATCCGATCGCAAAGGGCTTAGCTGCCAGCCCTGGCGCCGGAAGTGGAAAAATCGTCCTTCAACCAGATGAAGCTGTCACCATGAACCAAAATGGGGAAAAAGTTGTACTGGTCAGGAACGAGACGCTTGCGGACGATGTTCACGGGATAGCTGTTTCCCAGGCAGTTCTGACCGCTAGAGGAGGAATGACGTCTCACGCAGCAGTTGTGGCAAGGGCGATGGGGAAACCGGCAATAGTGGGATCAGAAGACGTGAAGATCGAACTTGGGGAAAGGACAGTACGGTTCAGGGGCATTGAGCTTAAAGAGCATGAAGAGATCACGGTCGATGGAACGACAGGCCTCGTATTCAAAGGAAAGGTTCCACTCATCGCTCCCGAGCTGGGGAATGAGTTCCAGGAATTTATGAAAGTGTGCAAAAGAGTGAAGAAGCTTGGTGTACTCGCCAATGCTAATACTCCGGAAGAAGCACTGCTTGCCAGAAAGAACGGTGCTGAAGGAATAGGGCTAGCGAGGACCGAGAGGATGTTCCTTGGCGCTGATAGGATACCAGTCATGAGAGAGATGATTATGTCTGATAACTATGAGGCACGGAAGAAGCTGCTGGAAAAGTTACTTCCTCTCCAGTACAACGATTTTGTTGAGTTCTTCAGGACCATGGATGGCTTCCCAGTCATAATTAGACTTCTTGACCCTCCCTTGCATGAGTTCCTTCCAAAGAAGGAGGATCTTATGGTTGAGTTGACTGAACTCAAATACGAACTCAAGAGTAGAAATACAAAGGGGAAGGATAAGGTAAGGAAAACGGTTGCCGAGAAAGAGGGGATCTTGAAGAAGGTGAATGCCCTGTCTGAATTCAATCCTATGATAGGATTCAGAGGAATTAGGGTTGGAGTTGTTTACCCTGAAATCTATGAGATGCAGACGAGGGCAATAATAAGGGCAGCATTAAAGGTGAAAGAGGAAGGCAGAACTGTCATCCCAGAAATAATGATACCGCTAACCATAGAAAAGAGGGAGCTGGCCACTGTAAGGGACAGACTTATCCCAGTGATTAAGGAGGAATTGAAAGGGAAGGACCTTACTTACAAATTCGGGACAATGATAGAGACCCCAAGAGGTGCTCTTATGGCAGGGGAAATAGCTGAAACTGCCGAATTTTTCAGTTTCGGGACTAACGACCTGACTCAGATGACACTCGGCTTCTCAAGGGATGATGTTGAAGCGACATTCCTGCCAAAATATCTGGAACTTGGAATCTTCCCCAAAAATCCGTTTGAGAGTCTTGATAGAAGCGGAGTTGGCGAACTCATGAGAATCTGCACGGAGAGAGGTATAAAGAAAAGACCAGAAATAGAGATAGGAATTTGCGGTGAACATGGGGGCGATCCAGACTCAGTAAAATTCTGTCACGAGATTGGTCTGAAATATGTGTCAGCATCCCCTTTCAGAATACCGATAGCAATTCTGGCTGCTGCTCAGGCAAATTCCTCCAATTACAAGGGTGATTATTGAATGTCAGAAATTGTCGATGGAAGGATCAGGAAAATTCTGGATTCGCGAGGGAACCCTACCGTGGAAGTTGAAGTGTATACAGGTTTAGGTAGAGGAGTTTCAGCTGCACCAAGCGGAGCATCGAAAGGGGCAACTGAAGTCAAGGACTATCCTGAGGGGGGAGTGGACGCCTCCGTCAATATTTTCAAGAAAAAGGTGCTTAAAGAATTGCGAGGACTTGAAGCAACTGATCAGGAGGAGATAGATAGAAAGCTTGAGGAGATAGATGGGACGGCAGATTTTTCAAATATTGGCGGAAACCTTGCGGTAGCCATTTCAATGGCAAATGCATTCGCCGCAGCGGATGAACTTGGAATCCCTCTCTTCAGGCACCTGGGTGGATTAAACTATTCCATGCCTATTCCACTGGGAAACGTTGTGGGAGGAGGGGCTCATGCAGTAAATGGGACAACGATTCAGGAATTCCTGGTGGCATCTCACTCCCGAGACATATTTGATGCGATAAGAACTAACTCTCTTGTTCATAAGAAAATAAAGGAGATGGCCACCAAGGAAATGAACACGCCACTTGGAATGGGAGACGAGAAGGCCTGGGTGCTCCCTTTCGGAGATGAAAAGGTTATAAATATGATAGCTCAGGCAGTTTCGGAAGTTTCAGACTCCACCTCCCTGAAAATAGAGAAGGGGATGGATCTCGCAGCTTCCAATTACTTCAAGGATGGCAGGTATCAGTACAGGGACAGGAAACTGGATAAGAATGAACAGGTGTCCTTCGTTGAATCCATCATAAATGATCATGGTTTTACCATCATAGAGGATCCTTTTGATGAGGAGGATTTTGAATCGTTCGCGGAACTTACAAAGAGGGTTGGAAACAAGGCAATGATTATTGGGGACGACCTTTATACCACGAACTATGACAGACTGAAAAAGGGGATTGAAATGAAGGCAACAAATGCAATTTTACTAAAACCAAACCAGGTCGGAACAGTTTCCAGGTTGCTTAGAACATGGAGACTGGCCAAGACAAATGGATTCGGCTCTGTCGTTTCCCACCGGAGTGGCGAGACTGATGATTTCTTCATATCCCATCTTGGAGTTGCAATTGGTGCCAACTACCTCAAGGCAGGGACGGTCGGCGGGGAAAGAATAGCAAAATTAAATGAACTCGTAAGAATTCAGGAAGAGATAGGTGTAATCAGATGAGTGATCTACTGATATCGGAAGAAGCGTATAGGAACTCTGCAATTCATATTGGAACAAAAATAAGAAGTGCAGACATGAAGAGATTCACCGCTTATGTGAATAAGGAAGGGTTGAATATACTGGATATTAAGAAGATAGATGAGAGGATCAAGGTTGCTGCTAAATTCCTTTCAAAATATGATCCGAGCGGGATTGTTTTTGTTGCCTCAAGAGAATATGCAAAGAAACCGGTGAAAGCAGCGGCTGCAGCAATTTCAGCCAAGGCACTTACTGAGAGGTTCATACCTGGTTCATTTACAAACCCAGACATCCCACTGTACACGGAGCCTGACGTGATAGTAGTTAACGACCCAGCAACAGATAGCCAAGCACTGAGAGAAGCTGTCGCCAATGGTGTACCGGTGGTTGCCCTTTGCCATACCAACAACAGTACATCTTTTGTAGATTTAGTACTTCCAGGAAATAACAAGGGGAGGGAAAGCCTTGCCCTGATATATTACCTCCTTACGAAAGAAATTCTCAAATTGAAAGAAAAGGATACTAGCCAGATCAAACAGGAGGATTTCCTCGCAGAGTTATGAGAAGACCGTATGTAGCTGGAACCTTCTACCCTTACGATCCGGAGGAACTGAAGGAAAAGATAGTATGGTCTTTTACCCATTCATATGGCCCAGGTTATATCTCTGACGTAGCTGAGAATTCTCCAAGAATGGGTATTATTTCACCACATGCCGGTTATGACTACAGTGGTCCTGTAGCCGCTTTTTCATTCAATGCTCTGGCAAATTCCGGACGCTATGACTATTTTATAATAATAGGCCCGAACCATACTGGTCTTGGGAGTCCAATTTCTGTCGGGTCCGAGGATTATATGACCCCGCTGGGGAAGGCCAAAATTAGGGAAGATGTTGTTACCGAAATCACTGATGATTACATCAAAGTTGATAATCTCGCCCACCTGAGGGAGCATTCGGTGGAAGTCCAGATACCTTTTCTCCAGTACATTTATGGAGATGTTGACATAGTTCCCATTGTGATGATGGACCAAAGCATGGAAGCTGCAGAAAGACTCAAATCCAGGTTTTCTAAATTGAAAGGCAATTACGCCATAATCGCAAGTTCAGACCTGAACCACTACCTCCCACTTAACAAACTGAAACAGCTTGATGGATATTTTTCAAAGGCAATACTCACACGGGATTATAAGGCAATATACAGATACGTATATTCTGAAGAAATAACTGCGTGCGGCTTCGGTCCAATCGTGACTTTGATGCTTGCTAATTCTGGAAAAATAGAACTTCTGAAATTATCAAATTCAATCGAAATAAATGGCGGAAGTGAAGGTGTTGGCTACGCCTCATTCTCAATATTCAGGAAATAAACGATTTTCATTATCAACAATGAACAATCGATTTCAAAGTCGTTAATCCCTTCTTTCTTCATTTCTATTTACTGAAAGACGCTAAAAATCATCCTTTCAGGGATAGTTTGAATATTCCGCTTCTGTTGGAAGCTAGCATAGTACCGCTGATAACTTCCAGTCATTTCTCCATTCCAAAATATTCACTTCAAATAAGATACTGTTAGAATAGAGCTTCTCCCTGGTTTTTCCTTTCCTATTATTTATGGGTGTATACAACATCAACTGCTGCCGAAATGGAGAGGCCAATTCTAGAGTGAATTATAATGTGATTAAGTGGCACGTCATATCATTATGTTTATTTTCTCCGCATCAAATAATTGTTTCCCGGAAATGTTTCATACGTTCTCTTCCCTTCTAGCTGGAGCTACAGTATAATCCCTTCACTTGGTCCCGCAATTGCAGTAATTTTCTTCCTCACTGCATAATTCTTTCTCATCACCCAAAAATCGAAGACAGAAGTCTCCCGGGCGTGAATGATTCTATTTTCTCCGGGAATTTCAATATGTTGGTACGGAAAAAGCGGAGTGGTAAGGAAAAGTCGTGGATTTCTCAGAGTCTCGATGGACTGCAGATCCGTCGTCCTATTTCCCTCAATGAATTTTTTCCGCAATAATTCCTTTCCCTTTATTATCTCCGAATAATCTGATGAATAATCGTCGATTTCCTTCAGGAAGATTGTCTCTCCGTAAATTCCAGACAGGCCATTCCTTGAGACTCCAGCTTCCAAGTATATCATTTCCTTTGGTACAAATTTTCCAGGGACATGCCATAGTTCCAAGGTATTCGCATCCCCGGAGACTATCAGTTTATACTGTAACACAAAATCGCTGTTGCATAATTCTCTTTGCAGCACCTTTGATATCTCCCGTTCTGTCATCCCCTTATTCAGAATGCCCAGAGCGTTGCTCATCAATGCACTCAGGTCCTTGGAGATTGTCTCAAGTCCCTTTATTTCATCATTGAATGGGTATTTAAATGCATTCTCCACTGCATAATCGTCTTTCTCGCATTTCCTGATGGAATAAACCAATGTTGGACACTTAATACTGGACTCATCCTGAATGCCCACATAAGTCTGGTCCACTTCGCTTGGTCCAACCAGATCTATTCCATCGGCACGGATTAGTACCCCATCTGCACGATTGTCACTACAGAAATAATTGTAAAGCGGACTTTCCTTAGGAATATAATAATCTGAGTTGGCGTTTGAGCGAATCAACTGTCCTCTAAGTTCCCTGTATCCCGTTTCTCCCTCACCCTGAGCATGATGGTGTATTACCACAATAAAGTAACGATTGACGAAATTCAACTGGAGCGGAATTCTATATAAAATATTTAGTGAACACGAAAAATAGGTATCCAATAGAGAATGCGATTATTAAAAAAGAGACAGACATAGCAGTGTATGGGTTAAATTTTCTCCTTCCCACTGTCAGTGCAAATAGTGGTGCAGAAAAAAATCCTAGCAGGGGAGCGACGGAATCTATAGTCAACACCCTTCTGGCAACAAGAAATGTCAGGATTAGCAGGCTGGCCACTGACCCTATGATTGCATCCAGCAGAATTTTTGACTGCCTTTCTGAACTTCTCAGATAGAGTGAATTGACTGTCGAAAATGAGGTAAAAGAAACTATGAAAGACAAAAAGGTGAATCCAGTTGCAAGAATGGAAGTGGAAGGATTCATCAGGAAAATGGAACTCCCCTTGAAGAGGAAATAAAGGTCCAGAGACACTATAACCAGCAAGTTCATCGGGACAACTATTTCTGCGATCTCAAAATAAATTGAACTTGGAACAGAGAAGTTTCTTTTGTAATTTCGATATAGAACGACTGCAATGTAATAAACCAATAAGCCCAAGAATAAGAACGGCAACCATTCAATGAGTTTATGAACGCTGAAAAAAAGCATCAAAACACCGCTGCAAAGGGGTAGCTGTTAATAATTTCTATATACATATTATAAATTATTACCACAGAGTTCTCAGAGTTAGAGATATTACCTGGATATAGTATCAGCTTAAAGTGATAGAATGAGTCATTAAATGAATTAATTTCAAACTGGATTGTTATCAATATGCTCTGGTTGGAGTCAAGATTCGCAGGTATGTGAGGATTAATCATGCTTCCATTTGGATACTGCCTGAATTCAAGTTGGGTTCCATTGCTTATGAAGTAAAGTGAAAGGGTGTTTATGCTTGAACTGTTGGTTGAATTTATGTAAAGAGCATAAGCGGAAAAGTTCTGGGACAAAGTTGAATTTATGTAAAGCGCTTGGTATATGTATCCGAACTTAGAACTGTCGAGACATGTCCAGGATGCAATTCCATTGTACGATAATGCAACTGTTCCATTCACGGATAAAGCTGCAAAGTATATCGGAGAACTTGTGTTGATATCAAACGTGATTGCCGTTCCATGACCGTCAGGGAATGGAGGAGGACCAGTTGGAGTGAACGATCCACTCTTAAGTCCGTTGCCCGTCAGGGAAGGACCCTCATAAATGGGGGAATCGATCTGGTATTTCAGGATATGAAGTCTCTGGGTGAAGTTGACACCATACCCAATAGTTATTCCAATAGCTCCGGTCAGATTTCCCGTAAAGTATGGCTTCCATGAATGTTTCCCGGGATACTGCGCATAATAAACGTTTCCTCCGGACGTAAGAGCGTAGACAAACCCATTAGATTGTCCATTAGCCGATGAGAATCCAACTGTTGAAATAAAATTGTAACTTGACAACTTGGAATTTATTATTCCCCACTGCCCAGATCCCCCTCTTCTTGGGTCCAGTGACAGCAGAAGGCCATCGTATGCAGTGAAGAAGAAATATTCCTTTCCAGCAGGACCAGCCCCTACGTTAGTGGTTACAGACGTCCATGGACCTGCTCCAAAATTTAATGGATCGTTGGTCCATAAAGCGGAGACATTGAACCACGTGCCGTTCTGCATGTTGTAGATATATGCGCAGCCTGATAGGGTGAGCAGTACTACGTATGAAACAAGGGTCCCGCCATTAGAATAATTCATTGCTGCGATACTTGTCACCTCCCCAACATTTGGAAACTTTTCCCTAACGGATGGGAGTTCGGTTATCTGGTTTGTTGAGGCAAAATCCACGAAAACATTTCCAGAACTATCAGTCCAGAAGATGTTGCCCTGATCATCAGAATAAATGTCCACGCCCCACGTAGACTGAAGAATCATTGTTGCGTTAGTTTCTGACGGGCTTATCCTGGCACTGTGGGTTGATTGACCTGCATATATTCCGTCGAGGCTCTCGAAAGTGTACGACGGCATGACTCCGTCTGGAGGATAGTTCCTTACAATAATTGTTGTCCAATAATCTGTTGATGATGCACCATCAGTCGTAACTGCAATTCCTCCGCCAGCATAACCCATGCCTTTCGATCTTTCTTCAAGTGTCCCGTAACCATCAAGATATAGGTTATTTGAAGATGATTTATAGAGAGAAAGAGTGTCATTTCCATCAATTGCCGACAGTTGGTACCATTGATCCACGGCGGTAACATAGTCCCCAGAATAATTCAAGATTTGAGTGGAAGTGGCACCGTATGGATAGTAACCGATAAGGTCATATTCATTTGGTGCGACATTTCTGTGGTCAAGTCTAAACACGTAAAAGTTCCCGGAGGAAATGCTGTTAACATTGGTAAGCAGATCTGTCAGTGGACTGCTTCCTGTTAAGTAGACCCTTATCTGCGCAATATAGGAATCAGGTAGGTTGAGGGATGGAGAGGAAGCGACAACTATTCCGTTTGAAGTCCAGGTATCGGCGTTTGCATTACCATTGTTCACGCTTCCTGATATTGCATATTCATACGGGGCAGGAGCATTAATCACAACAGAAGGCCCTTTTCCTTGAGTACCCGTCTGCTTTACTGGCATCAGCGAATTGCCATTATCGTAGAATAAGAAGACATTCCTTCCATTATCAGCATAACCAAATTTTGAACTAGGGTCAAGATATGAATTAATACCCCAGTATTGACTCCAGTCAACTGTCCGAGAGAGGAATGCCATAAAGATTGTCGTTTCACCATTTGCCTTGATCTGAACAGACGACATGTTCACCCATACATTGGAAGAAAGCGCATGAGATGAGTTATTAGACTCAATCCACGCAGGAAGCACTTCATTTCCGTAAAGACTTCCAATTGCTGAAATAGAGCTGTAAAATCTGACATTTGATACATTCTCATTGAGGTATTGCTGGAATTTTTGCCAGTTCACGTTCAAAAGCATCTGGAAATTTTTAGGTGTAGAATAACTTTGATTGTTCCATATCTTTATGGGAATATATGGAGTACTGTTGTTATATGTGATGCTTGCACTAATACCATTTCCAGTGATGATGCTCGTGTTAGAGATTATTACGTCCGATTCTGCCCCACCTAGGATCATAGTGGCTATCAGGAATATGACTAGAATCTTGCCCTTCCAGGGGTTGAAATTCATAAAAATAAAAAGATTAAATTAATCTACTGTGAACTGGAAGGTCAGCTGTCCGGATCCAGTCGCGGCGTTTTCAGATACGAATGAAAAGTAGAGAACGTTTCCTGTTGTGGAAATTGGAATGGGTCCATCTGGCGATGAATATGGTGTCAGTGACGAGAGACCGGATAAAGAGACGGGGCTCGTGCTTACGTACATAGACACCCCAGTCGGAAGACTTCCATTGATCCAGAGATTAACGGCATACTTTCCACTGTCCCACCCAGATGAATTATATATCTCTAGCACATTTAGAAGGTATACATTCGATGAACCTGTCACTGAATTGATGGTTATAGTTCCTGCCGGTATGTAATAATTGGATCCTATGGCTTGTGCGGTCGCAGAAATCAATCCAAGGTTGGACGCTACACCATAATTAGGACCTTCTGCAAGATATATACTGGGAGACTGTGCAGAACCTGAAATCGGGTACACATCGCTAATAACCACTGTTGCAGTTACTAGAGCGGGAACGACCAGCGCAAGCAAAATAGCAAGCGATGTCATCCTCTTAAGTCTATTATTATTTCGTACGAACATCAAACGGTAGTTTTGCACGTTATAAAAATATTTCGAAAAAATAAGCAGGAAACTCTATTTTGTTGCTGATAATGGTCCAAAATTCCCTCTTATATTCCGCAATGATATAAATATGCTAATTGCCTACAAAAACGGCCGTTACTGGGTATCCTGTCTGTTAAATTACTGAAGTATTTTGGAAAGTATACCTTGCTAATTAATATTTGACAAGCAACAAAAAAACCATATACATTAAAAAAAATGAAACCGAAGGAGAATTTAAAAATTATGGGAAAATTAACTGCGGTATTGGGTGGCACTTTTGCCGCTTTAGTAATTTCATACTATTTTCTTTCTGGTGCGTTCAGCCCGCTCATTAACTGGCTAGCGCCTACTCTGGGATATAGATTTATTATAATCCTCGGACTCGTATACCTGTTGTTCGGGAATCCATTGCAAAGTGCCGGATTATTTGTCACTTGGGTTGTGCTAGGTATCATTGTTGGTCTTGGGGCCAGAAAACTGGGGAGGGGAATCTCCTCTGCCTTATTAGTCTACGGGATAACCTTTGCAATATTTGTTATCTCTCTCATTTCCTTCATACCTTTTCTGTCGCACAATTATTCCGGGCTAACTACTACGGTTAATAATATCCCACCGGGTACTAATATTGCAACGATACTGAGCGAGCCCGTAATAAGCAATTCTTATAATATTTTGCAGTCTTTTCTGCGTACAGGAACGGCTGGGGGAAAGGGCGGAAACCCGTTTGCGCTTATTGGATCCTTCTTAGAGGGAGCTATCTTATCATTCGTGATCTTCTTAGTTGTTAGTGCAATAGTCGGTTTTTTCGCATCCAAGGGATTCAAGATCAAGAGAAAACAGATGAAGGCATCAGATGCCGAGGAGACCCCTAAAGAAACAAAGATGGAGAATACAGATGAGGAGAACTCTACGAAATATCTGGTTCTGTTCGTGGTTGCCGTACTGGCTTTTTCAGGAATCTACATTGCCGCAGAGAATGGATCTTCATTTTCGCAGGCATTGGGAGCAAACAATCTCCAGGTCACTGCATCTTCATTCCCCATTTCACTCAATGACCAGATGTCTGCTCATAATAATGCACTTTCGCTGGTTATGCCTTCATTTTCCGCCACTAGAACTGGCAATGATCATCTATTAGATTCCTACAGCATAGTAGGAAAGGGAATGAGTCCTTCAACGGTGCCCACGATAAATGGTGCAGTTGGAGCTGCTTTGTCTCTCGTTTCTGGAGAGGGAAACGTCACCAATATTTATGGAATGGTTTCTGCAAACAATCAGGCGGGCGGTTTGCTGTCAGGGTATGAAGGGACGGGGAATATTTTCTCGGTCCTTTTCCTGCAGGAAAATATAGGAGGTATATCTCTTCCCTTAGGGCTGAATTCTGGAAATATCACTAATGGTATCTCCACTTCTAATCTTCTTTCTCTTGTTCCAGGGTATTTGTACGTAACTGCATATGAAGGTACTTATGCATCTTCTTCGGCAAAGGCGTTATCTGAATCAACAAGGATTGCTAATTCGCTTGGAGTACCTGGGTTGAACCAGCTTATTTATTTTCAGATAAACAGCAATAGTTCAAAAATAATAACATACTACGTATTCTCTGCAGAGCCTGCGTTTTCCAGCACAGCCAAGAAAATTGGAAGTGTGACGGGAAGCTTCTTCCAGTCCAACGGGATAATGCCATTGTTTGTCAATTCAGTAACGAATCCTTATATCAATATGTCTGGTACTAAAGAAACGCCATCTACCTCAATTCTTGCGATCGGGCAGGTAAATGTCAATAATCTTAAAGAACTCCTTCCTGCGAATATAACTAGCGCTGCATTCACTAGCAATATAACTGCAAGTTTCGCTGTTTCAGCTCAATTTTGGGATCATGCGATTCATTCTGAGTATGATGGTAGGGCGATCCTATTCTCCACTCTTTTCAACTATAACACTGAAGTTACAATGACGTCAGGACCTGATTTCGCATTAGTTTCCGGGGGAGCCTCAACATCAAGTAGCCCCACTTTCAGCCTTTCGTCGTATAAATTCAATACTGTGACTGACAATTATTCAGCACTGAAATCCTCCGGATACAATTTCTCTGGCAATATCACCAATGTGACAACAGGAACTCAAATAAGCCTGTCAGATTACTCGGTACTTGGAGGAAGGAATTACACTCCTGACCTGGACCTATTGACCAATGTGAAAGAAATAGGTTACAGGAAGTATCTCATTGATTTCACTGTTTCTGACATTTCAAACACTGGCATCTCCAGTACATCCGTGAACCTGAATTCCTTCCTCAACAACTATAAGGTATCAGCCGCAACGATTGTACCCATAAATCCATCAAACTTCTCTATTGGACCCGAACAAACAATTCATTTCGAAGTCAAATTACTTCTACTGAATCCCGGTGCTTACGTCTTCAGGAACGTGCTTCTAACTTATGATTACAACGGAACTTACATAACTGAAAGTTTCAACCAGTTTGTAATTTATGCTCCCGCACCCTCAGTCTCATACGCAGTTACGTCCACGCTGTCCCAATCGTTTTCATTGATTGGATTAGGGTTATTGGGGAGCCCCATTGTAGGTCCGCTAAATCCTCTCGAAATCCTTTTCCTGCTTCTGGTGCTGTTGGATGCATTCTTGGAGTACAGGAATTTCAGCAAGAGAAAGAAGGAGAAAAGAGAGTGATCCTCTTCCGGCGTCAAATACCTAAAAACTTATATGCACCGCCCAAGACCTAAACTGATTCCTGAGTGAAAGTACTTTTTCTTAACAATCCCTTTTTCTAACCTTTGTGGTTTCTAAGTTTGAAAGATGATAGAATTGAGCCTCAAAGGGATAAAACGCGTAAAATTCAATTAAGACTATTTGAAAACAGAGAAGAAACCTAATGGCGGCATAGAAATAATGCAATGCATTAAAGCAATCTCAATTACTGTGAATTCCTAACAGATTAATTTCAGTAATCATTGTTCTATTTACAAAATGATTGAGGAGGTCGGTCTTTGACGCAATGAATGTTACAGTTTCGGTCTAACTTGAGATTTTTTGTGTTCCTCTCTTTTCAAAATATTAATATGTAATTGAAACATCATTGTATTAATGACCGGTAAGGTTTTAGACGGAAACGTGGTTGACGATGTATCTTTTGGGGCAATTGTGCAAATTCGTGATCAACTGCTAGGTATGCAGCGTGAAGGGAAAAAGGTATACAGACTGGAATCGGGTGATCCATCATTCAAAATGCCTGAGCACGTAGCTAAAGGGATAGAGGATGCAATAAGAAGAGACAAGACGCATTATACGGACTCAACCGGTATACCTGAATTGAGGGAAGCGATTGCGCATAAATTGAGGGAAAAGAATAACATTAAGACTGCTACACAGGAGAATGTTTTTGTTACCAATGGTGGAATGAATGGCCTTTATGTCGCATTCAGGTCACTTATTTCCCCGGGGGATGAAGTGATCATCCCGAATCCAATGTGGACAGAAATCGCCGAGATAATAAAACTTTCAGGAGGAAAACCGGTTTACATACCGATCGAACGCTATACAAACCTTGATGACGCCATCTCGCACAAGAAGGTGAAAGCAGTGTTCGTTAATTCTCCCCATAATCCAACAGGTAAGGTATTCAGTATGGAAGAAATTACGAAAATAGTCGATTACGCAAAACGGGAGAACATTTTCGTAGTGAGCGATGAAGCCTATGAGGACGTGATATATGATGGTACCAATCACTTAAGTCCTGGTTCAATCTACGAGGATACCATTTCCTTATATTCCATGTCAAAGAGCTTTGCGATGAGTGGATTAAGGCTTGGATACGTTCACACTAATAATTCAAAGATAATGGAGAGAATGAAGAAAATGTTGAGATGCACCATTAACGGGGTCAACTCGATTACACAGTATGGAGCCATTGCAGCGCTCAATGGCCCACAGGATGTGATTGAGGAAATGAGAAAAGAGTATCAGGTCAGGAGGGACCTGATATATAGCGGAGTAAAGGACTCAAAGTATCTGGACCCATATTACCCAAGGGGTGCATTCTATCTTTGGGCCAGGCTGAAAAAATACCCTCAAGGTATCAAGGACGCCTGGGGATTCTCCAAATATCTACTCGAGAAAACAGCAGTTGGAAGTACACCGGGCCCCGTATTTGGACCCTATAACGAGGACTACATAAGATTCGCATTCAGCGCAAATACAGATGACATCCGGCAGGCAGCAGAATTGATAAAAAACCTGGATTAACCGAATTGAAGTTGTGATGAAGGAAAATGATGGGTTCTGATTTCCCCTATATCTCTATTTTCCTTATTCTAAGTAATAAGATATATATTAATACGACAATTACTTATTAAGTAACGTAAATATGGTTACTTATATTACTAAATTATGTAATATAAAAGACTACTCCTTTCATTGCTTTCTATGCCGAACAATGTTGAGTTAAGCAAAATTTATTAGCATATAAAATTTTCAAAAACGTGAATAATGATGAAGTCAATTCGATTTTTTCAACTATTTCTACTCCAAATATAGCGGATTCATGTGTCCGCCTTAAGATTCCTATTAAGGTAGCACCTCCAGGAATAAAGCCATTGATCCCGGGAATGAAACTCGCCGGTAAAGTTCTTCCGGTACATCATAGAGGTAGTGTAGATATTTTTATAGAGAAGATCTCAGATGCATCTCAAGGGGACATCCTTGTGATTGACAACGGAGGGAGAAATGATGAAGGGTGCATTGGTGATCTTACTGTGTATGAAGCCAAAGTATGCGGAGTAGGTGGAATAATAGTATGGGGAAGACACAGAGATACAGGAGAAATCATCAAGACCGGTGTTCCTGTCTTCAGTTATGGTGCTCATCCCGTGGGGCCGGTAAGAACAGACGAGCGGGAATCTCTAGATACATTCGTTGCGACGTTTGGACATTTCTCCGTTACAGCGAGCGACGTTGCCTTTGCAGATGATGACGGAGTTATTTTTGTTCCACAGATTAAGGTAAAGGAGGTTCTGAATACCGCTTCAACCATAAATTCAATTGAAACAAAAGAGGCGGAGGAAATACAGAAGGGGAATCGACTTTTTTATCAGCTTGATTTTCAGCATTACCTAGAACAGAGGAGTGCTGATCCCTCATACACGCTTAGAAAGCATTTGAAAAAGCGGGGCGGAGCAATAGAAGAATAGAAGAAATTTTGACAATATTACGGAGATTTACGCTAGTTCGATTTTACACTCTGGTAACAGGCAAGTGAATGGCATTACTCAATTAAAAGAATCATATTAATATGCTGTCGTACTAAAGGAATACACTTATCAATTCGTAAGGATATCTAGCTTCGGTCATCTTCATATTTCTGACGAAAAATAGCATCATGTTAACCGCGAAAATGACAGGCCATAATGTTTGTTGATTTGTTCCGGGGAGTTAACCAGTTATTTGCATAGAATCTCAAATATCTCAACATAGAATTGATGTTCCATCCTTCGATTTTGATAGGCTGTTTTCCTTCTACAGGCGAATATCCTTGAGTAATTTCTGAGTATTGTTAAAGCGACCTCCCGTGATTTCGAGATTTATCCAGAAATGGTTATCCAGCCAAACCGCAATCATCAATTTACTGATTTCCACTCCTTCTTATAGGAACGGGAACTTGCAACTTTCTTCAAGCTCCTTCCCTCACTGCATGATCTGATGTTGTATAACGTGTGTTATACGTCCTAAAGTTTCAGACCAAGTTGATATCCTGCCCAAATATGGCGTATTTTAGGGGCTCACGAGTAATATTGTACGAGATTCCGAAATAAAGTTTGCAACTCGAATTTCTATTAATTCACGGATACGGGAAATCGGTATTTTTATTCACTGTCTATTTAAAATTAAAAAGAGGCCCCTGAAGTTCCAAATATGAATTAAGACCTGTAGCCTGTCAAAAATTCTACCCAGAATTGCGTTATTTTAGAGGTAAGCTTAAGATAGCAAGTCTAAATCGAGTCTTTCGTTAATTAAATCTCAACGGTCACGTTATTTATAGAATGGAGTTAGGTATTTACCTTAACTAAAATGTGTTTCTTATTATTTTACCAAAGCAATTTAATAATTTTGTGAAGCTCGAAGGACATAAACAAAACGCAATATTGACTGTCAAGTTATTTCTCATTCTGAGTAACGGTATAAACTTTACAATTGATTTCCTTATCTCCGAGGTCGTAATTGCTGGGCATAAGAGGAGAGATATTAAAGATAAAGAGAGTCATACATTTTTGAACAGATTATCATTGACTGTAGGTATCGTTAGTTCTTTCCCCGAATATTCTACATACACATTCTTAAGTTTCAGATATTCCTCGATTCCGTACTTACTTCCTTCTCCACCCTGCCCTGTGAGTCTAAAACCGGTATGATAGCCTTGTGAAGCTTCGGGACCTGGCATATTTATGTACAATTCTCCGAAACGAATGGAATCCGCGAATTTGAATATAACTTCCGGATTTTCTGTAAATAAATAGGATGCTAATCCATACTTCGAATCATTTGCGAGTGACAACGTCTCCCCGATTTCTGAAATAGGCATTGCAGCAATTACTGGACTGAATATTTCCTCTTGGAACAACGTTGATTTTTGGTCCGAATTCTCAATTATGGTCGGCTCGTAGAAATAACCTTCAGAATATCTTTCATCCAGGTTCGGTCTCTTTCCTCCATAAAGAATTTTAGAGCCACTATCCACGGCATTCTTGACCAGTTCATCTGTAGCATTAAGTGCACCCTTGTTTATTAATGGGCCCATGTCAGAAGTGTGAGGGTCTCCAACCTTCAACCCCTTCGTGACCCTGATGAATTTATCAATGAATTCAGTGTAAATGTCCTTATGAACATACAATCGTTCTGCAGCGATGCAGGACTGGCCTGAATTCCAGAATTTTGCCCATATCAACGATTTCAGAGCATTCTTAATGTTAGCATCTTTCCAGACAATGAATGGAGCCTTCCCACCCAATTCGAGAATTAGTTTCGCCATGTTTGCTGATGCTTTTTGCATAATTCTTTGACCTGTCACGGTGGAACCCGTCATTGTGATCAATGATACCTTACTATGCGCTACTACGTGGTCACCGATTTCACTCCCCCGTCCAGTAACCATCCCCAGTACACCCCGCGGTATTCCTGCTTCCACAAATTTTCTCACAATCCACTCTGCAGTAAAAGGAGTATCGCTGCTTGGCTTCAAAATCACGGTATTTCCAGTGAGTAAGGCTGGTGCAATCTTCCTTGCAACCATACCAGCAGGAAAATTCCACGGCGTTATTGCAACCACAACTCCGTACGGTATCTTGTACTGAAATATCTTCCTTGTCGCGCTGGTGCCTTCAACAAGGTCTCCAGTTATTTTCCTGGCAAATTCTGCATAATACTGCAATTGGTCTATGACGCCATCCACTTCTTCCTCTGCCTGTCTCACTACTTTTCCATTCTCAAGGATTAGCAGCTCTTCCAGTTCCTTCCTGTTCGCCTCAATAAGATCCTTCGCTTTGTAAATGTACTTTGATCTTGTCGAGCTTCCAAGCTGGTTCCACTCATCAAAGCTTCCCTCAGCAGCGTCAACGGCAGCGTTTACATCTTCTTTCTTTCCTGCAGGAAAATAGCCCAAAACCTTACCATTAACCGGATTGTATTTCTTCAATTTTTCATTGTCATTTGCTGCAACCCATTCGCCATTTATAAGCATCTTCATTTCTCTATCCATAATTAGTTCAAGAGCTCTATATGATAAAAAAGTTATGAACTCGTGATTTTCTAAAATTTCCTTTTTGCCTTAATTTTAAATGGTAAGTAACGTTATTGCAATAATCAAATAAGGCATTCTAATATATTTATATTTCAGATAGATTTAATAACCTTTGCTGTTAAGTTAAAAATGTGGATAATTCGTCAGCGAAGGGCGATTATCCTTAAAGTTTGTGGGAGGAGCCTCCTGCATAAAACTATCATATGAGAAGGGATTATGGAAATAACCCAGACTGAAAAATTTCTCAATCCACTATTACGAAATTAGCGATGATCTAGAAGCGGATAAATAGACTATTCCCGGTAGTAATATTCAAAAACCAGAAAAGTATATCTTTTGAATGCTAGATATTTCCCTTGATAAAAAGCTCCTTGATTTCGAGAAAATTTTTGGACTGGATATTGCCAAGGATTCTGTGGGTTATACAATCCTGAGGGATAATACGGACACGAAAAATCGGGTCCCTCTCGATAAACCTAACCCCATTGCCGGACCAGTCTCTGACTTCAAGGTTACTGGCAATTCAATACAGGTTTTTTTCAGGAATGGGTCTGCGGTCCTGTCCATTACCCAGGAAGATACGGTCCATTTGTTCTGGACAACTGGAAATGGCCCTATAGTAGCAAATAACGATTATAGATTTGATGATGTTAAATTTGATACTGGCAAGCTGGTAGTTCTCTCCAAGGACATAAGAATTGAAATTTCAGATAGATTGGATTATTTTTACAGAAACGAACTATTAAGATCCGAGTTCCTTCCTGATCTTGGGTCGCCTTTAATCCTGAGAGCCAGAATTCGGGATGATAGCATAATTAATGGAACAGGAGAGCGCTCCTTCCCTCTCAACCTCAGGAACAGAAAACTCAGCCTCTGGAATCACGATGCCGATGGAAGCTATGGGGAAGGTGCAGATCCTCTTTACATAAACATCCCGATTCTTCTCGATGTAAGAAATGATTCATGTTACTCAATATTTTTCAATAATTCCTCGAAGGCAGTTTTTGACTTATGTTCCAATGAAAAGGATATTGTAAGAACCGAATTTATGGGGGGAATTCTAGACTATACGATAACCTTCGGGACCTTGAAGGATATTTCCAGACGGATGAGCGATATTCTAGGGAAAGCATTGCTTCCCCCAAAATGGGCTCTGGGATATCACCAGTCAAGGTACAGCTACAATTCACAGGAAGAAGTAGAGGAAGTTCTTGATAAGTTCCATGAAATGGGGCTTCCGCTGTCTGCCATATATCTGGACATAGATTATATGGATGGTTACAAGGTCTTCACTTTAAACAAAGAAAAATTCCCTGACCTTAAGAGCTTGTCTGAAAAGATGGGCAGGAATGGAGTGAAACTGGTTGCCATTTTGGATCCGGGCGTTAAATGGGACACCAATTTCTCAGTTTATAAGGAGGGCATCAATGGAAGCTACTTTATCAAGGACCCGGAGGGGAATGTCATTAGAGGGCCGGTATGGCCCGGTAATGCCGCATTTCCTGATTTTTCAGATTCAAAAACTAGGGAATGGTGGGCCGGCAAATACACTTTTTTCAAGGAAAATGGCATAACGGGTGTCTGGCATGACATGAATGAACCTGCTATTTTCGTTTTCTGGGGCGATAATAGTCTTCCACTCATGGCGGTCCAGAAAGAAGGTTATCATTATTTAGTCCATAACAAGTACGGGTTGCAGATGTCGATGGCAGGTTACGCCGGCCTTAGCAGACTTTCAGAGGAGAGACCGTTCATATTGAGCAGGTCAGGGTGGGCTGGAATCCAAAAATATGCATTTGTCTGGACAGGGGATACTGCTAGTTCATGGAAAGTACTGAAGCAGACTGTGCCCACAATCTTGAATCTCGGTTTATCTGGCATTCCTTTTAGTGGTGTTGATATCGGCGGTTTCAGTGGAAATCCTTCGGAGGAACTGTTTCTGAGATGGTTCGAACTTGGGTCGCTTCTCCCACTCTTCAGAAATCATTCAGCTAAGGGGACGAATAGACGTGAGCCATGGGTCTTCAGCAAAATGGGACAAGAAGTCATCAGAAAATATCTGAAACTAAGATATATGATGATACCATATTTCCTATCTGTCTCTTATGAGTCCCATACCTTAGGATACCCGTTTATCAGGCCAATAAACATGGAATTTCCTGACCATTATTCTGATGAAACATTCATGATTGGTGGAAGTTTGCTGGCTGCCCCTATTTTAAGGAAGGGTTTAAAGAAGATCAGAATCACACTTCCAGAAGGCAAATGGTATTATTTCTGGGACGATACTATATGCGAAGGTTATGTAGATGTGAATGTGGAACTTGGGGATCTTCCATTGTTCGTGAGGGAAGGGTCGATCATTCCATTAGATAGGGAAGGTAGAGAGTTTCACATTTATCCTGGGAATCTTGAGCGCTTTGTTTTTTACGACGATGATGGCAGGCAGAAGCCAACTTTCATCAAGATGGAATTCAGAATGAAAGGAAGAAATGGTATTTTCACAGTGGAGTGGGCCTACGAAGGAAACTTGAATGACGGCCAAACAGAGCTAAAATTCGTTATACACAGAGATGGTACCGAGAAAATAATCACGTCCAGGCTACAGGACAAGACCTTAACTTATACTCAATAATTCAAGAACAAAACCTTCTTTCTTGATGGAAATTTCCCCTTTTCCTGTCCAGAAGTATTTCCTTCCTATCAGTACGGTACCAAGGATCTTGATGTGAATGTCGTCGTTACCAAAATAAAAGTTCAGACGTTGGTTCCTGGATATTTTGGAAATTCCTTGGATTCCTCTAGAATTCAGTTCAGTCAACATTCCGTATTTCATTATCTCATTATCTCTTCGCAGTGCTGTAAGTTTCTTAAAGAAATTTAAGGTTCTTGGATTCATTTTGTTCCACTGAAAAGTCCTTCTACAGTCCGGGTCTTTCCCACCCTCCATTCCTATTTCATCCCCGTAGTAAATTAGAGAATAACCGTTCATTATGAACAGAAAGGTATAGGCCATTAATGCAGCATCCAAATCTCCATTGAAATAAGTCCTTATCCTTTCTATATCGTGAGAACTTAGAAGATTCATACAATTATCTGCTTTCCTTCCATATATAAATAAGAACTCATGATAAGATTGAAGGAACTGCCTTACTGTTATTTTTTTAGCTATTAAAGAGAGCATCAGATCACGAAGGAAATAGTTCGTTATGCCGTCGTAGTAGCCATCAAAGGCATAAATCGGAGACGCACACCAAACCTCTCCTATATGCAGCACTTTTCTGTTCGACGACATCAGACTTTGAATGAACGCTTTTGGAAGTGAATTCCCCACATCATATCTTATTCCATCAATCTTGAATTCATTCACCCAGTACTCCAGCACGTCCTTCAGATAGGTCGTGACGGCTCTGTTCCTCAGATTCAGTTTTGGAAGCATTCCATATCCCATAAAAGTCTCATATGAAGGAAATTCACCTTTACCCTTTACAAAGTCGAAATGTCCCTTGAATCTTTTGAAGACATCATTGTGAAAAATGTAAAAATTGAAGTAGCTACTTTCCCTCTTTTTCCGGAGGACATCCTTAAAGAACGGATGGTAGGTTGAGGTATGGTTGAAGACCATATCCATCATGATCTTGATTCTATTTTTATGCGCTTTTTCAACTAGCTCCTTAAAATTATTTTTTCCCCCCAGCATTGGGTCAATCTGGTAGTAATCGTCAACATCATAACGATGATTAGAATGACTCTTGAAGATGGGATTGATGTATATGTATTCCACATTAAGCATCCTAAGATAGTCAAGCTTTTCTATTATACCCTTTAAATTTCCCCCGAAAAATGAATTAAATTTCGGGATTGAGTTCCAGTCAGTCAATATTTTATTTCTTTTATAAGCGGGTGTGAAGAATCTATCCGGAAAGATCTGGTAGATTATTTTCGATGCACTCTCTTTGACAGGGCTTTTGCGTCTTCCATTAATCTGAAAGATTTCATTATCAATTATAAGTGTGAATGCTTTTTTTTCCTCTTGAACAAAATAGTATATTAATCCGTATTTTCTCTCAATTTTCTCCACAGTGACATTTGCAGAATCTTCATGCTCCAGTTTAATGGTTATTGGTTTAGATGAATAAATAAAGTATATTACCATTCCTGCTGAAAAATAACTTGACCTGATGCTAAAAAAATGGCCCTTACATTTCACCATTTTTCTAGTCTTTTTCCCTGAAGGACAATACTGGTTCCGGAATATTCTGTAATCATAAATGCCTGGTGGAAGCAATAAATGTATCTTGAACCTGTTTTCTTCAGATAGAAATAAATTACCTTCTCCATTGCAATTTATAGTTCCCTCCGGGTAAAAGATGTCACTTTTTTGCGATATTTGGTTAGAAGTTACTGTTATCCTTCCTAAAGGCAACCTGTCCATCTCTCCCAACAACGTAGTATAGTATTCAATTAGATAATACTGAGGGAAGATTCTTACCAATATGTGTATTCATGAGTGAATATTTTGCAATAAGGTTAAATCGTCTTCAAATATAAACATACCAATGCCTGATGACATATTCAATGGGTTACAAAATTTCGGGTTATCTAATTATGAGATACGGGTATACAGGGCCCTTCTTCTGAGGGGGCCTCAGAATTCAACAGACGTTGTAAAAAACTCAGGCATACCGCAACCAAGAGTATATGATATCTTTAACAACTTGTTGCGAAAAGGTCTCGTAGAGAGCAGCAGGGTCGGAAAGAAGAAAATTTTTAGAGCCGTTCCAGTCAAAAACGCTCTAGGGCATCATATTACTGAAATGACTGCATTTCTTGAGGAGCTTGATCACGTCGTTGCAGAGGAAACGAAGAACTCAAACATAAAAACTCCATCCATTTGGCTGATAGAAAATTCTGATAAGATTATAGAAAGGATGAAACAACTCATCACCGGAACAAAGAACGAGGTAATCGCTTCGCTTGGAAAGGAAAGTCTTGAACAACTCATAAAAATTTTGAATAATGAGGCACGCCGTGGAATTACAATTGCCCTTGTCGTTTTCCCCGATACTGGTGAAGACCTCATCTCCAGATTGAATCCCAATATAGTCATCAAAAAAAGAGGTGGCGTGGCATCAGAAGTGCTGATTTCAGACAGAAGCAAGGGAATTCTGAACGCGGAAAATGACAGCAAATTCAACTACGGCCTGTATTTCGAGGAAGATGAAATAATTCATATTCTGAATTATTACTTCTACCACACAATCTGGTGGCCCTCCAATTACATTACAGATTTTGCCAGTTCAAATACAAGACGGATATCGACAGCCTGGCTTACCTGCGAAGCAGTCTCTTCTTACAATAACAGGGGAATGAAGGTTTCCGGTAAACTTAGACTTAAAATTGGAGATGTAGAAAAGGATGTTTCTGGGGAAATTTCTAAAATATCAGTAATTCCTGGAATGAGCCATACTTTCTACCTTAGAACGAGATCAGAAAATATTTCCGTAGGTGGAAAGACTGCGCGATTTGAGGATGCTAAACTAATATGGGGACTTCTGGTGGCAAAATAGGACATAACAACTACCATTCGTAGTAAATGTTAAATATAGACATTTTAATATGTTTTCATGACTTCTGATAGTCAGCAAATACCAGCTAAAAAGAAAACTTCTCGGGGCATAATGTATGCGGTAATTATCGTGGTGGTCATAGTAATCATTGCCGCCGTGGCAATTGCACTAACTCTGCCTCACAAACCAACAACGACGACAACACCTCCGGCCAGTAAGGTCACAATCACTGTATGGGGATCTGGAAGCGCAGGTGGGGAAGCACAAGCATTCAATGCTAGCCTGGCGTCATTTGAAGCTCAATATCCTAACATAACCATTAAGGATTCACCTGCAATAAACGTGGGTTCTACGACGTTCCCGACTGCTGCTCATGCGCACAATGCACCGGATGTTTACAGGGATACGAGTGATAACGGAGGAGCACTGTATGCAGCAGGGCTTTTGCTCAATCTCACACCATACCTGAATTCCAGCTACATAAACTCATTCACGGCCGGAACTATAACGGACTGGAAACTTAATGGGGCACTGTATGGGATACCGGTGAATACGAACGGTATTGCTCTGTATTACGACAAGGCACTTGTACCGAACGGCGTAGCTCCATCCAATGTATGGCAAATGATTCAGGACGCACAGAACGTTACAGCTAAGGGATCAGGATATTACGGACTAGCCTATGGAATAGGAAATGACTATGGGTACAGATTTGCAGCATGGTTCCCGGCATTCAATGGCGGAATTTTCAACTCCACACACTACCCTGTTGTCAACAGCAGTCAGGACATTGCAGCAATGTCATTCGTCTGGAACTGGACTGTTAAATACCACGTCGACACAGTCGGGCTAACGTTCGCGGATGAACAGAGCCTTTTTGAATCCGGAAAGTCAGCGTTTATGCTTGACGGACCGTGGGATCAATCCACATACGCAAAGGCATTAGGATCAAACCTTGGCGTTGCTCCAATACCATTTAACAATGCAACTGGATTATGGCCAGAGCCTCTCTGGGGGTCCGTAGGGTACGTCATATCAAATTCCCAAGCAAGTGGTGCAAACTCCTCACAGATATGGGCATCTCTAAAATTCGTGGAATTTATGACCAACAATAATTCCCAGGTACAGTTATTCAAACTGGCTGGCGACCTTCCATCGCTAAAATCCACCGGAAGCTACATTGAGACTCATAATTTCAATGACACGGTGATTTCAGGATGGGTTGCCCAGGAAGCTCATACACAACTTTTCCCTAACTTCCCGCAAATGGCAGCATACTGGACGCCATTCCACACAGCTGCAACAAATCTGGAACAGAATTCATCGAAGGTCACTGTTACAGGGATTATGAACCAGATGGAATCACTAATAATTCAGACTCTAAATTCTGAAGGGATTCCGTTGACTGTGATACCGGCAAGCGCAACACCAGTACAAGCACCTAATTATGAATTGACACTGCTGCAAATGAGCTCTATATCGATCACGCCTAATATCGTAAAGCTTTAATTTTTGATATTTTTCTTTTTTATTGTAGTGATGAAAGTGGCCAATAAACTCAGGACCTGGAGTTTAAGATCGCTAATATTCATATTGCCAGTTATAGTGGTACTGATATTCCTGGATTTTTATCCAATAGCATATAGCATATATATGTCGTTCACTGATTTCGGAGAATTTCATTTCTTCAATTACACGTTTATTGGGCTTCAAAATTATGTTAGAATCGTTAAATCGGGCTTCCTCTGGACACTCCTTGAGCAGAATGCCATTTATGCGGTTGGAAGCGTAGCGTTGTTCGCCCCCCTTGGTTTCATCATCGCAATGGTGATGAGCCAGAGGGGACTGAGAGGTAAAACATTTTACAGAACTGCAATATTGTTCCCATGGGCTTACCCTGCCTTCATTACCATATTGATCTGGCAGGGGATGCTCGATTATAGATTTGGTATAGTGAATGAACTTCTTGAAAAGATTGGAATCAAGCCAATTTACTGGCTTGGAACTCCAGGGACTGCCATGTTTTCTATAATACTGGTAAATCTCTGGCTGTCATTTCCATATTATACGTATGTGTTTACTTCCGCAATGCAGAGCATTCCCTCAGAACTATATGAGGCAGCAGAGATGGATGGATATGGCCCTCTTGGGAGACTGAGGACAATCATAATGCCGATGCTAAGCAGGCAGATAGCATTCGTTGTCATATTCGGATTCATTTTCACGTGGAACAATTTCTACATCCCATTCCTGTTGACAGGAGGTGGTCCAGGTACCTCCACCCAGATATTAATCACGTACAGCTACTATTCAGCGTTTTCATATTTGCAGTTCGGGATCGGTGCCGCTTATTCTGTCATATCAATTGCTGTTCTGCTTGTGATAGTCGTGATTGCAAACCATTACTCAAAGATGATGACTGTGTTATATTGAGGTGAAATAGATGAAAAATAGCAAGGGAAGATACTACAGAAGAGTCAGGTTAGCCAAGAGGATAGTGTCCCACTTGTTTCTTATTCTGATTGTTATCTTTTCAATCTTTCCCATATATTACGTTCTGCTGATGTCCCTCTCACCTCTCTCCAATTTATCCCAGATGAGCGTTGCCAAGCTTATTCCTAATCCTGCATACCTGACTATAGGCAACTATGCAGCAATTTTATTCCATTATCCTTTCTTGACATGGTTGAAGAATTCGCTTATATTCAGTGCAAGTGCCACCTTCATTGGAGTTCTGTTGGCAATTTCCTCCGGTCTGGCACTGTCCAGAATGAATATACCTCTCAGAAAGGTAATACTCTACATGATGCTTATATTATCCCTGTTTCCGTTTGTCATAATGGTCATACCATTCTATTTCATGTTTTCTGAACTTGGACTGGTAAACACATATACCGGCCTGATAATTGCGTATTCTGCCGGGGCAGTAATATTTGCATCCTGGCTGATAAAGAATTATGTGGAAATGATCCCGAAGGATTTTGAGGAGGCTGCACAGATAGATGGATATACCAGGACGGGAGCTCTGTTCAGGGTATTGCTCCCCATAGCCAGACCTGTGATCATATTTACGCTTGTCCTATCATTCATGGGCCCCTACACTGACTATGCCCTTGCTGGACAACTATTGACGGATCCAAACATCTACACCATGGCAATCGGGATGTATTATGTTTCTCAGGGTACCGTATCAATGAATTATGGGACATATTCCGCATTCGCAGTTCTGATGGGCGTGCCAATATTCCTGCTATTTTTCGCCTTCCAGAAGTACCTTGTTTCTGGTTTCAGTATCGCAATGTATAAATGACGAATAAGAGCAAAGAGAGCAGCGAGAGGAAGAAAAAGGCAGCGAATAGTGAATATATTGTGATATGTGAGAAAAAAAGGATGACATTCCCCAGTACTGGCCCACTTCCCAGTGCGAGTGATTGAACAGTATTGAAGGAGCTAACCGATTTCACCTTCCTGTCAGCTCCTCTCAACAGCATTTCGTTGAATATGTTCAAGGAAGAATTGGATTGAACAACGCCAAAGAGAATGCTCGCTGCAACTGCAGTTACTATGGAATGATTGAATATAAGCAATATTGGCACTGCAAGGAGCAGCAACACCCCAATTATCAAACTCCTAGAATTCCCTATGATATTTGCCAGTTTCCCCCAATAAATCTGAGATATTATGAAGGAAACTGATATCAGAATCATCAACAAGGAATAAAGGGTCAGAGGAATATGCATATAATCGCGGTCAATAAGGTAAAATTGAAAATACGTAATCAGTCCAGATGTGATGATCCCAAAAAGTCCAACATTCCCCAGGAGAAAGAGGAACTGCCTATCTTTTGAACCTTTGTCAGCCGTGAGTTCACTCCTTAAATTGGAGGAAGGAATGTTCCTCATGATTAACAGTGAGGCAGTCGAGAATACAAGGGAGATAAGTATCAAGAGCGTGTACTGCAGTCTCTCCTCAAAGCTTATTGAGAATATCCCTATTCCTATGAACAAGCCGACCAAAGAGAATATTTTCATGTAGAAATTCCTGATTGAGAAATATTGGTTCCTGCTTCCAACAGGTACAAGGAATGGCACCCATAACGTCCAGGTCGTACCTGAGAAGGATGCGAAAAATGTCCTGATTGAAAGAAACAGTATTATGAAAACTACGTCATCTGTGAAAGGGATCCGTATGAATAGCAGGAATACCAGCGGAAGCCACAGTATCCTGTCAAGGAAAGTGATGCTTAAAGTGGTTCTCCGGAGGTCTGTGGCTGCTTTAGAATGGTGATATGCAAAGAACTGCGCAATTGGAACTATCAAGAATGGAATTCCAATGATAAGGCCCACAGGGTCTCTGCTCCCGAGGATGAACAGAGTGAGAGGCACAAGGTAATTGGACGTAATGCTAGAGTAGACTGACCATAGTATTCCATCACTCAGAGAAAGGTCCATTACTCTTGTCTCGACAGTGCCTTCACCCTTCGCAAATCTCCTGAGCATTCGTTCAAATCCAACCATTATTTCTTATTGTTTACTACCAATCGTAATAAAATAATTGCGTTAATGAAAAAAATTAATAAGGTGTTTGCATATTCTAAATTGATTACGTGGCCACGATTTCCTTAGAAAAACTAACAAAGGATTATGGGAACCATAAAGGGGTCTTCGACCTTGACCTTACCATTGAATCTGGAGAATTTTTCGTAATACTGGGCCCGAGTGGCTGCGGTAAAACAACAACGCTTCGAATCATCGCAGGACTTGAATATCCAAATTCTGGAAAAGTATACTTGGATGACGAAGATATAACTGATTACCCACCAAGAAATAGAAACATGTCAATGGTGTTCCAGAATTATGCCCTTTATCCATTCATGACAGTCAGGGAGAACATCTCCTTCCCGCTGAAAAAGATGAAAATGGATAAATCGGACATCGATAAGAAGGTAGATGATATGGCATCAGTCCTTTCCATAACAGACATCCTAGATAAGAAGCCCGGGCAGATTTCAGGAGGTCAGAGACAGAGGGTTGCCCTTGGAAGGGCGATCGTAAAGGAACCCAAAGTTTTCCTGATGGATGAACCATTGTCGAACCTTGACGCGAAATTGAGAATTGGAATGAGGGCAGAACTGAAAAGGATACAGATGGAACTCAAGACCACTACAGTTTATGTCACTCACGACCAGATAGAGGCAATGACCCTTGCAGACAGGGTAGTTGTGATGAATAACGGCAATCTCGAACAACTGGACATGCCAATGAAGATATACGAAAAACCCGCAAATTCTTTCATCGCATCATTTCTGGGCGACCCCCCCATTAATTTCCTTGAAGCGGAATTAGCAAAGGAAGGAGAAAATACATTCCTCATTATTGGAGACAACAGGATTATTCTAAACAGAAACATCGGAAATTATGTTGGCAAGGTTGTCAAGGTAGGTATCAGACCCGAAGACATCAGGATTTCTAATAGCGGGATCAGATCAAAGATAACATTTATCCAGCCACTTGGAAGAAGAAGACTGGAGCATTTCAAAATTGCCGCGAATGGAACGGAATTAATCAGAGCATCCAGTGCTGAACAAACGCTCAACGTGGGAGATGAATGCTTCATTGATTTCAACAATGAAAAAATATTATTATTCAATAAGGAAAATGGAAAAATAATTTAAAAAATTATATCTTTCTTTTTCTGGTAACATAAATTGCCAGTAGGAGCAATAGAATTATCACCACAATAATTCCCGTTATGTAGTAATACAAGTAAGAAGGCGTTGGTGCAGTTTTTGTAATTATTGGTGTCTCTGTAAAGCTTATACCTGACTTAAGTTCCCATACGGAGTATTCTGTCTGCCCCTTTTGAAGCCATGAAATGAAAACGGTATAATTAGAACCTGACTGAGAAAGGAGAATTGATGATTCCAGAATGGGGCTGGAACTTGAAACGATCGTATAATGCTTGTATATGATGAAAGAACCATTCAGCGTCAGATTTGCCAGCTTGAGATAGAATTGATTGCTTTCAAGCGAAATATAGGAAATCCAGAGGTTTCCGTACGAATTCACTGATATACTAAAGTTCCCTTCGATTCCAGTAAAGTTTCCATTCACCTTAAATGGCTCTACAGATCCCTTTGCTGCAACAAACCCATCCACTGAACTCCCATTGTAGTAAATTAAGTACTCCCTGCCATTGTAGAAGGCGCCATTGATACCAGACGTACCATTCCCGATAATGTATGAGTTCAAGGTTCCACTGGTTACATTATACATTAACAATGTATACTGGTAAAGCTTGCCTGCATTTGGACCTGAGTAGAAAGTCATGAAAATTTGGTTTCCTTGGCCACTGAAAACATTTCCAATCTTTCCATAGTAATGGTTTATGCTCTTCAGGACTTTGATGGCTCCGCTTGCAGGATTCAGTTGTATTATGTATATTGTACCACCAATTATTTCCGCCCCTGATATGATGTTTCCAGATGAGGTTACTGATACTTGCGATATGCCATTTGTACCAGCTACCATTCCTTGATAATTCCAAATTTTTCCGTCGCTCGATTCTGCCAAATACATGTTATTGACGCCAGTCCGGTTCGATATGAATAGTTCGAAGTACTGGTCCCCAACCTTTAGCAGATTCAGATTCGTATAATTCGAGTAATTGAATTGTACTGCCGAAACTGTTGAATTTTTAAGAAGCGGAAGGCTGATCGGATAAAGGGTTGCTAGCTGATGAGGGGCATACTGGAGCGCACTCTGCTGAGTAATGTTTCCTTCTCCAACCGTTGCTGGAGCGATGTATGCGTATATGTTCGAACTCCAAGGTGGGTCTCCACCGCCGCCCTGCCATCCTCCATTGGTTGTGTTCACTGCATCGACGATCCTCCATCCATTTACTCCATAACCATCATACGAGCCTGAAATTATTATGTAACTGTAATCTTCTATGTTGTAACCAATGTATGACAGTGGAATGGAGACGCTTATGTTTCCAGTCGTATAATTGACGGAAGAAGATATTCCATTAGTGTATTGATCCCCCTTATAGTTCTGGACATAGATTGCCCATCCTGAAATATATATCATGGATTGCCAAGGTGCGCTTGAGTTCGCATTTGGACCTGCACCAAGATAAGTTGCTCCAGGAAGATTCTTCTGCGAAACGTAAACGGATATGATCTGGTTGCTGAAACCAATGGGTCCTCCCCATATGTTCCAGAGCTGGCCATAAGTGAAATTCCATTTGACAAAATTTGAATTCATAGAGACATTGACCCATTTCAGATCCAGAGACCCCGGAGGTATCTGTCCGGGCTGATCAGGATAAGTATAGTTTCCAGGTCCGTTCGGAGGAACAGTATTGTGGATTGAAGATATGGGATAAAAGGTAGCAAGTGATGTCGGAAGTGATACTGATATTGGTGACAGCATTGAGTTGCCATTGGTGCCATTGTAAATTTCGAGTCCAATTTTGAATGACTGGCCTGGGTAAAGCTGTAAGTAAGTGAGAGGTATTGCTAGCTGGATGACGTTACCTATAACTACTGGAGTATTCACATCCTGTGACTGGAATTCCAGTGTGTTCAACCCCGTGGCCGCGTATAGCGAATACTCCCCTGATAGTGAACCAGACTGGAAGGTGTAAGGGTTGAATTCAGCAACGTAACTGGCAGGGAATCCTAAGGCATAATTCCCTTGAAGCGCAGCGTATATCGCAAATGGATTATCGTTGGCCACTGACGCCGGCAGTTCTGGATTGGCCGCAGAGATGTAAACATCCAGATTCATATTTCTATTCACGAGCAGATATTGAGGGTTGAATGTTGTCTGGATTTCAAGATACAAATTGGATGGATCGTATGCTATGGAAAGATTTCGTATATATTGTGAATTTGACGTATATATCGTTGCCCCGGACCACGTGTTATTGTTGGTTATTGAGAATGCATTTCCATAATTTGTGCCCTGTACTGCCTGCTGGTACCCAGTAAGTTGTGGTGTATGGGAAGCATTCATATTACCGGTTACTGTTGGGGCAATAGATGGATAACTGTTATTCAGAAGGAACTGGGGAACTGGAATTCCAAGCTGGTCCAAGCTGTAAATGAGATTGTGCTTGAAAATATAGTCGAATGGTGCAGTGTTCGAACCACTTATGTCCCACGGTGCGGTCGTGAAGAACCAATCGCTCCCTTCATCTGCGTATATACCGAACCATGCTCTTGAATAATTACCCATGATGTCATTTGTCTTCAGGTACTCTTCCATGGTCGTATAATTTATTACTTGCTGAATGCCATGACTGTTCCCATAGTTCAAAACCTCCTGCCTGACAAAATTAAGTGCTACCCAGTAGAAATCCTGTACCTGATAACCGGACCATTGTTCAAGACTTGGATTGCTCTGGTACGGAGCCGCCGATCCTGTCCCTCTATTCCAGGAACCAGTTGCCACATGGGCTATTACTGGGGCAGTCATGTTGTTAGATTTCATGAACTGTATGTATTGACTGGGAGTCACTGTTCTTACATAGGATGAATTCTGTTCCAGAGCTGAATAAAGCTGCTGCAGGAACGGGACTCCGTCCATTGCGAAAGGCGACATAAACATCCAATTTTCCCCATCCAGCATAACAGTCACCACTGTTCCATTATGATCCTGGGCCGGTATCTCCGCATAGATCCCCTTCAGATAATTCATGAAAGCAGAAACTGCGGCCGCGGTGCCCATTGAGCCATAATTGAATCCCCACGCATTTGAAAGATACCCATCCCTGAAGAAGACGTAAATTGAGCTGTTGTTCTGCCCGGAAACCAGGTACGGCCTGTAAAGATTTTCCATCGTAGTAACGTTTGACCCTGCGTTCCCGTAAGCTAGCGCATTGACCCCGGACTGCTGCAGTGTCCATTCTGCCGAAGCTGTCCATTGACCTCCTTCGGATGCATAAGGCTGGACCATGCCGTATGAAAATGCCGCCTCCGGTGAATAGATGCCACTTGGCCAGAAACCAAACATGGAATGGAACTGCCCCAAACTGATATTCAGCTGTGCCAGGAGATCAGTGTAGTATGACTGTTTATAGATGGTTCCAGAAGGGCCGGATATGTTATTCGCAAGGAGCAATGGAACCAGAGGATGGAACATAGGACTCGTAAACAGTTCCACGTTCCTGCTGCCATTCTGGCTATTCATGGAATCGTTTTTGAATGCGTTGATTACCTGTCCGGTAAGCCACTTAGAATAAGCAAGAATCTCGTTAAGATCATTTTGACTGAATGAGGTCTGGTTATGCATTGACCAAATAGTACTGTTAATCCACTGCCGACCCAACTGTCCCTCAACCAGGGGAGTGCTTATGTCGAACAGGAACCAGAGAACTTTGGCATCCTCATAATAGCTCTCATTCAGAATCTGTCCAGATAACCACATATTCCTGATATGATTGTACAGCATTGAAGCAGGTTCGCTCAGAGAGAAAACATATCCCGGTATGCTGAAATAATAACCAACGATGGTATTGTATAGACTCTTGTTTTCAATTACCTGTGAATACGGTAGATATGAGTACTGGATGACAGTATTGTTGTAGTTCGGATCTGCTGATATATTCTGCAGCTGATATAGCAATGATCCGGACAGCTGATAAGTTATGTTTACGTTGTAATCATGAGCTATCAGTGCCTGCTCAATGTATTCTGCAGTTGCATGAACTTCCGTCCATGGCAAATTATAATCGCTTGAGTTGACAACAGTGTATAGTGGCTGATGATCATTGAAAATTATAGCGAGATTTATCGGGTTATATGGTGCATGGACTGTTGATGTTACCTTCAGCCCGGTTATGTTAAGATTGATTGTGTTATTTACGACGAAATATACATTTCCCGTGCTGTACGGTCCCTGCTGGTCATACGGGATTCCAGTACCTACCCAGGATCCAGATCCCCCTATCACAAGAGCAGCCACCGAAAGATTCAGCGATGAAGTGCCAGGGCTCAGTATCTGATTGACGGGAATGGAGATTTCCGTGGTCAGATTTGATACGTTGAAATCCCAGGTTGACCTAACTATCGTTGCTTGGGGAGCCGTATTGCTATCGCTCTGTTTGGAATTTATAATGAATGAATTGTTGCCGCTTGTTTGGCCGGAGCCCGAAAAGTAAACGGCCGAAAAATAGTTTACTGGATCAACAAAAGATATGTTCCTGCTCCACGTGTTCAAAGAGGAAAAGTTGTAGGTACCCAGACCTGAATTTGTATTATTTGACATTGCCAACAGAAGCGAATTTCCAAGTATGTCTTCCTTGAAACCGAAAAACAAGGTGGTTGAATTATATGCAAAATACATATCTGATATGTTATTCGTGTTTCCCCATTTTGAGCTGTTATAATTGTAATAAATCAAGTGCCCGGAAAAATCATTTGAGACATTTCCCGTGAACTGTATGTTTCCGTAATACTTGCCTACCGTGCGCGTCTTCTGATTGTACGTTATGTTGTTGATTTTTAGTTCCTCGCTGACGACAAAATAGGTGCTTCCTTTGCTGTATGGCCCAGTCTGGTCATATGGAATGGCCGTCCCTACCCATGAACTCGAACCCCCGATCAGCAAGGCTGCTATACCTATGGATTCAGTTCCACTGTTATTTGAGAATATGGATTGCAAAGGTATCGCAATTTCGGTTGAATTATAAATCGAACTGATGTCCCATAAAGACCTTATTTGAACCGCATAAGGAGTTGAATTGCTGGCTGTTATTTTGGAAGTGATTTGATACGAGCTATTGCCGCTTACCTGTGTATTTCCGCTACCGCCATACCAAACTGCAGAAAATTCATTAATGGGTGAGGAGAAAGATATGGATCTCTGCCATGTATTGAGGTTGGTAATATTAGTTGTACCTTGACTCGAGTTAGTTTCATTTGAAATTACTACCATGAGTCCATTATCGGATATGGTTTCCTGAACTCCGACAAACAGGTATGACGAATTGAAAGATACGTACAGGGCCGAAATATTGTTGCCGGATCCCCAGAAGGAGGCGTTATCGTTGACGTAAATCAGATGGCCCGCAAAATCCTTTGCAACATTGCCCGTAAACGAGACATTTGCCTCAGTTGCGCCGATTGCGGGAACAGGGTTAGCTGATTGTGGAGTGACCGCACCCGTTGCAGATGAAATTGCGTAAAACGAAGATATTAAAGTTATTGCTGCTAAAATGATTGAGAGAGCTTTGATTTTCAATTTATGAGTTTTGTTTACTACTCTCATAAGTAAATTAATGTATATTGGTATTTACGGATTTCCATCTGCAGTTGTTATTCTTGGTATCCCTTGCTTCTCTCTGAATCGAAACGGGAAACGTATTGTAGGGCTCCTAAAATAAATCTGTGAAAGGAAGCTTCCCCCGAATCCGTGGTTTGGTTTTCGTGCTGCTGTCTTAAAAGTCATTACATAGGCCTAATGGAACAGTACCATCCAGTTTTCATTCTTTTTGCTATTTTTCCTCTACTCTCAGCATTCTAGAATTATCATTGTTCCTGATGACCTCTCTATTCGTTATAAAATCAACATAAGCCTGGACATTCCTGAGCAGTCTGAGCTTCTCCTTTGTCATTTCCATACTTTCCACATACTCGTCTTCCGCAACGTCATCTAACAGGTGGCGAGTTATCAAGGATTGCCCCTCCTGGATAATCTCCCTCTCCATTACTTTGATCTGTTCCTTGACTTTTGCCGCATACAGGTCAATGGCCCTGCCGTAGGGGCCAGAAGGCAATGATTCGGCCGCTTTTCCCATTATAATGAATAATTCGACTTCCTTTGCATTGTAAGCTTCCAGCATTTGAGTGACTCTATCAAGTTCCCTTGGGTCAGTCACTTTCACTTCATCCTTAGGTCTCCTGAAAATGCTCATCTGCTACCCTTACAAGCCGTTTATCTAAGGACATAATATAAAACTTTGTGTCATTTCGCATCAATCATTCCATTCTCGTGTAATCCTCAACCGTCGGGTATAAATTGTTTTTCCGATTTCCATTAACGGCATCCTGCTGAGGCATAAGACCCTCACGCTTTGCCGCTTTTGTTTAGCTATGGAAAAACTTTATTGCTAGAAGATTTAAAGAAAACGCCCATTGGACCACAGAGAACGATGGATTAGTGAAGACAGGAACTCGCATGACAAACATGACGTGATTTTTGGACGGTTTTTTCAAAAAATTAATTACTCTCTTCAACATTATTGAGACATGGGACTGGGCAAGAGGGACCTTGACAGAAAAAAGAAAAGTCTGGAAAATAAGCTGAAGGAGCTTGAAGAGAAAGCGAGAAAGAATCCTCTTAACAAAGAGCTCAAAGAAGAAATCCAGCAGCTAAAGAAGAAGATAGAAGCAAGTTGATTAACCGACTGACTTTTTATTTTATATTATCTTGTTTATCTTACGTACAGAGATAAATTTTTACAGTGGATTAGAAGGAAAACATGAAAAAAAAATCATAGTGTATAGGGAACTCCCTCTATCCGTAGTGTTTTCTTCAATCTTGATAAAGATATCCTGATATTGCCCCTATTGTTCCTTATCGAGGCAGCCGCAGGAGGCACTGCAAATATTTTCACGAAATCATCTGACACTAACTCCATCGTTATATTTTGAGGAAGAACAGTTTTGACTTCTAGTTTTGGAATCATCTTGCAAAGATTGTCGTTACAAGGTCCCTGAACGTACCTGATTGTTATGAGTATGTTCTCTATCTTCCTCTCCCTAATGTATTTCCTTGCTGCTTCGGTAAACTCTATCATTGGCGAAACCGTTTCAACAGAAGCGAGTTGAGAACCACGGTGGTGGAACTGAACGCCATAGCAAATGCAGCGAGGAATGGAAGTGTGTTGTATATTCTTGCCCCGAAAAGTGGAATAAGTACTCCTCCTGCCACGGGAATCAGTATTATGTTGTAAAGAAATGCCCAGCCTAAGTTCTGTTTGATTTTGCTTATCGTCTTCCTGCCAAGAAGGAGAGCTACGTAGACGTCATATAACCTGTCCTTCATCAGAATCATTCCACCAGTTTCTTTGGCAATATCCGTCCCACTTCCTATAGCAATTCCAAGATCCGCCTTAGCAAGAGATGGTGAATCGTTTATTCCGTCCCCCACCATCGCCACAAATTTCCCCTTCCTCTGCAGTTCATCGATCTTTTCAAGTTTCTGCTTGGGTTTTGCATTGGCAAGGACATTCTCTATATTCACCTTCTTTGCTATAGAATTAACGGTGGCCTGATTATCCCCGCTTATAAGCCATGTTTCTATCCCAATGCTTTTAAGAGCGGAAATCGTTTTTGCACTATCATCCTTAAGAGTATCAGCGAATGCAATCAATCCAATGATCTGCTTTTCAACAGAAAGGATCAGGACAGTCTTTCCCTCCTCCTCAAGATTCACTATCCTATGTTCAAATTGGTCAGTGCTTATGCCGTTGTCTTTCATAAGGTCCCTGTTTCCGAGCAGAATGGTTTCTTTCAGTTGACATTCTATTCCTTTCCCCGGAACGTAATTGAATATTTCAGGGAAGGTTATCTCTATATTTTCCATCTTCACTTTTCTGAGTAAAGCCCTGGCAATTGGATGCTCAGAATTTGCTTCGGCCGTTCCTGCATAGGTCAAAATTTCACGTGTGCCAAGAGACGAAAGTGGTACTACATCAGTCACTTCAAGCCTTCCTTTCGTTATGGTTCCAGTTTTGTCAAAGGCCATCACATTGATCTTGTTTGCCATTTCAAGGTATTCTCCTCCCTTCACCAGTATTCCGTTTTCGGCTGCCTTCCCTGAGGAGACCATCAGAGCAGCGGGAGTGGCAATTCCCAAAGCGCACGGACACGCTATAATCAGGACAGAAACAAATACGAGGAGTGAAAATGTCAGGCCTATACGCCCAAGGAAATACCAGTACAGGAAAGATGATGTTCCTACTAGTATGACCGCGGGGACAAAGTAAGAGGAGATCTTATCAGCCAACCTTTGAATAGGGACCTTTGTAGAATTAGCATTCCGCACCGTTTCTATGATCTCTGAAAGCGTCGTATCTTCACCGGTTTTTTCAACCTTTATCCTTATGGCTCCAAATGAATTCAGCGTTCCTCCAACTACCCTGTCCCCTGCTTTCTTGTCTACGGGAAGACTTTCTCCTGTAATCATTGATTCATCTACAGAAGTAACTCCTTCTATGACTACTGAATCGGTTGGAATGCTCTCTCCCGGTTTCACAAGAAGTATATCTCCAACCTTGACCGCCTCCACATTTACATCCACTATGCCATTGTCTCTGACTAGGTGTGCTGATTTTGGTATGAGTGATACAAGTTTACTCAGTGCGTCGGATGCCCGAGCCTTTGTCAGGTGTTCCATTAGTGTTCCGGTCAATATCAGAGAGATGATGGCAGTAGATGTATCGAAATAAGTTCCAGTCGATGGAAGTAGCGATGGGAAGAGAACTACAATGGAGCTGTATGCCCATGCAGCTGAGGTGCCAACTGCAATGAGGGTATCCATGTTTCCTGCCCTGTTCCTAATTGCATCGACAGCACCCTTATAGAACCGCAGCCCTGGATAGAACTGAACAATTGAGCCTAGGGCCAATAATAGGTAAGTGTAATGGGTGAAATGACCCAGATAAGTGAAAAAGATCACCGGTATCGTCAGGGCCCATGAAACTCCAAGCTGCCTCTTTAGTTTTTTCAGCTCAATCTCCGGTTGATCAAACTGTTCCTTACAGGAGTCACTGCAAAAATAGTAAGTCCTTCCATACTTGAAACTGGTAATGGTAGCCCTTTTTTCGTCAACGTACATTCCGCAAACTGGATCTTTTGCCATCTACATGCCGCCGGCGTTTTACTGGTATCAGCAGCATCCGCCATGTCTGTGGTCCATTGAGTGCTGCCCTTCTTTTTGCGTTTTTCCTTCGAATTGCTTCTTGCAGTCTTCACTGCAGAAATAGTAAGTCTGTCCATTGATATCAGATTTAATAGCTGTCCTGGGATCAACAGTCATGCCACAAATTGGATCCCTTACGCCCTCTTTTTTACCAAACATAAAGCCACCAATAGTTTAGAGCGGGACACTATAAAAGGCTTATTTATGCATTTTGCCTAATCTGTACTACGGATATTAACCGTTATGTCACTGATGTAATTGATAATTTATGCTACCTTTGCCAGCTTCCGTCTCAGATCGTTCTCGCAGTTCTTGCAGCAAGCATAATACTGGTGATTTTTGTGTTCCAGAATTATGGCTTCTTCCCTGATCTCCTTTCCACAGTAATCGCAATAGACCTTCACCATTTCGTGAAGTCTGGAGTGTTTTTCTATTTTCCTTACAACATTAACACTCGTATACCTGATATTCCGCTTCAGAACATTGAGATTTGAGACAACTATGAACCTGCCATTTGAAAGTTCAAAAACTTCCAGCCTCTCAGATTCAGGAATCTGGTCGATATTCTCTGTATCTATCATGACAAGATTATCGTAATCATCAGATTTAACCTCGACAGTAAATTTGGCGATTATCTGACTTGAAATTAGATGTTTTATAGCTTTCCTGACAGTATTCCTGTTCAGACCTGTAACTTCTGCAATTTCGTTAATTGACAGCCTGGAATCCTCGATTAGCACCCTCAGCACCTTGGATTCGTTCTGAGACAAGTTGATTTTAGCCATAATAACCACTGGTCAGATAAAATACCAATACGCTGTTAGTCTTAAAGCTTTCATTATTTTTGTTGGCGGATTGCTGTGAAAATGAAAAATTAGCTGATGAGCTTGATACATTCAGTTATGCATTTCACTCTAAATTCGTGCCGAAAGAATCACTAGATTAGTGATGGAAAGTGAGATAAACACGGGTTCCACCTACCCCTGTATTAAAACCCATGAATTATTCCTTGTCAATCATCCAGTAATATCTTGAATCTTACTTACACCTTTGATGAGATGTATCAGTGTAATTGGTTCGCTTTAAATTCTGGTCACTATACGTATTAAAGCTTCAGTTTTTAAACCTATGGAACTCATTAAAATACTTGATCTCAGATCCATCTCTCCTGGTGGAATTAAAAAGGTGTCTGTACACGATGACTTCCTTTATAAATGATGTAATGACTGAAAAGGTCATAAGTTTTGATCTACCATATTTTCTTCTTTCAAAGGTATATGGAATTTCCTTTATTCTCATCTCGGGGTGGAGGGACAAAATGTACATCAGGCTCTTTTCCCCTTTCACATCCAATGACGGGAGAAATTCCAGATTCTTGATGGCAAAATAACCTGAATTAGGATCTGATAACTTTCTGGAGTGTGGAAGTAAAATCCAACAAATCATTCGTCCGCAGAGTGAGATCGTCTTTCTAGTCAGTTTATCACCATTCCTCCCTCCGTCGATGTATCTGCTCATAACTATTATTTCTGTTCCTTCGTCAAATGACTCTATAATATTCTTCAGGTACCTAGGATTATGCTGCATGTCACAGTCCATGACTATCTTAATGCTACCTTTAGCAACATTAATCCCCTGCACCTGCGACCGCAGAAGACCCTTCCTGTCAATGTTTTTCAATGTCTTGAGATGAGAAAATGAACCTTCATCTCTGGATATAGTTCTCAGGGTTTCCGGATCAGTGGATTCATCGATTATCACTACCTCAAAATCCTGACCAAGCTCACGCAGCTCGCCACTGACGCTTTCAATGAATCTGTGAACATTTTCTTTTTCATTGTAACATCCTGCGATTACGCTAACCTTCATTGAATTAATCGTGAAATCCGGTTATTAATATTTTTGTTAACCTTGATTTAAAAAGTTAGTTAGAGTAGGAGACTTGAGTAAGTTATAGCAAGAAGAGAAAAGTGAGAAGTTCCTGTCGAACTGGATTAGAAAATGAAATCAGCAAAATTTTGTGGACATTAATTAATTTAATTTAAACGATAACCTTAAATCAGAAATTATAAATTACGGACGAAATGGAATCTGATTCTCAAGGAATTAAAAAAGCAATGGTAAACATTGGAACGGAGTTCCTTTCCCATCTCAATTCAAGAGACATAAAATTTGCAGGAATATCAGGCTCCGTTTCCTACCAGCCCAATCCGCGAGATGACGTAGACATATTTATTATTTCAAAAAGTGGCAGAATGTGGGAGTCAATTTTTAGGCTACTACTAAGGCGCAGGTTGACCGGTATGTCCGATATTTGTCTAAGCCTAGTTATGGATGAATCCTTTGCATCTGAATACTTTGCTGCCCTTTCTGATAAAATGATTGCAAGGGATTCCGTTATGGTCATACCTGTTATTGGAGAGGATTATTTCTTGGACCTGCTAAACTCCTCTCCATTTATCAGTTCACAGTTTCCTGGTATGTTCTCAGGCAGGAAAAAAATAGATTTGGTCCCCTCAAGGAAAGCAAGTTTGAGGAACATAATTTTCTTTTTATTGACTGCTCCACTAATATTACTCAAGGCCATTGTGAACAATAAGATTGAACAAAGGAGCGGGGGTGGTTTTGACATCCACATAAAGTTGGATTCCTTTTACTTTGATTCACTGAAATACAAAAAGATGAGAGAAGAATTTAACGCAGAGGGGAACAGGGATGAATTACTGCATAGTGATATTCAGCTATGATGATGGAGATCTTGCTAAGATACCAATAAGCAAGGCACTATCTAGTAGGGCTTCCAGCGTAATTTTTGCTGGAGGCGGGAATGCGCCATATGATTTCATAAGCGCAATTGAAGACGAAAGATTCATTCCTCGAATCGAGGATAAAAGGATCGGGAAATCATCTGCACTGCTAGGGAGCCTCAAATTCATCCAGGAAGAGGTGACGTTTCTCGTTTCCGGTGATATTTCTTTTGGTGATGAAATATTTGAACAGATGATGAGGGAATTTGATGAATCAACTGGAGTGGTAGTACCGAGGATCAGCCTGGCAGATGGAAGCGGATTATGGTGGAATGTATCCAAAGTCCTATGGGACATTCATGATTCACAACTTACAGTCCTGTCACAATTGTCCGAAAACTCCCACGGAGGTGAGCTAATTGCCATAAAGACCAGCCTCTTAAAAGGATTCAGAGATGTGATTAATGATGATGCATTTCTCTGTATTAGTGCATCAAACATGGGATTGAGTGTTAAATACCTTGACAGCGCAGTCGTGAGATCCATCAGTCCGCGCTCTTTTCTGGACCTAGTCGTACAGAGAAGAAGGATCAACTACGGCCATCTTGAACTCTTGCGGATGAGGATGGATCCAAAGGTGATGGATACCCTGCTATTCACTGATCCGTCGCTCTTCATGTTGATCATGAACCATTTCCTCAAGAAGCATCGTGAGGACCTAATTTTCCTCCCCCTGACGATCTTCTGTGAATTCATCTCCATGACTCTTTCAAGGATCGACTTTGCGACGGGGAAAAGCCATAAAATCTGGAAAATCGTTCCAAGAATTGTCCCTTAATCCCCTAAGAGCCCAGAATAGGGTGTAAGAGAATACTGCTGCTGAGATTATTATAAAGCTCCACATAACAACATATCCTCCAGTAATATAGAGCCTGATATGCTCCATTTGACCCAATGGTGAAGCATAATAATTGTACGCATAGTATGGATTCACAAAATAGGGAAGTGAATAGTTCAACAGAATGTAAACTGAGGGGATGAGAGAGTAAATGATAAAAAATCTGGTCTTCTTCAATATAATGAAAAGTGGCAAAACCAATATAAAATACTGGGGATTGACAAAATTGTAAGTAAGGAAGAAACAAGAAAAAATTGCGATGAGCCAGATACTTAAGTTGCCGCCTTTAAAGTAATAATAAACAGTGAGCCCTACGAAAAATGGAAGAAAAATGAATAATGAAAGTGATGGAAAATTCTTAAACCCCAGATCCATCAGTATGACCTGCCAAGAAATGCCATTTGCATCAAACAGATTTGAATAAGTTGGAACACCCCGAGAATAGACCATCTCCAATATATCGCCAAACACATTTCCAGCGATGATATATGGAATAATGGAAAACAATGAAACTATTATCAAGATCATAATATCACGGACTTTTTTCCTGCTTTTGAAAAGTATTATTGGTATTATGAACAGAGGGAAAATTTTCACGAAACCTCCCAGGGTTGCAAAAAGAATGGCCAGATCGGTCCTCCCCCGCTCAAGATACAAAACTGAAAGAATGAGCGTCAATGAGGCAACCACATCAAGCTGACCCCAGATTACTCCGATGAGTATTACCGCAGGATTCAACAGCCATGACCTTGTCATATCTGTCTCCGGATGCCTATTCTTGAGAACCAGGTAGATGGAAAATGTTGAAATTATAAATGGAATCTTAAGTAACAAATAATATAGCGGAAGATTGGGATTTACTAACCCCCTCCAGTCCATATTATTGAATTTCCATAAAATACCGGGGTAAATGAAGCCTGACATTGGGAGCATGTGCAATTTGGTCAGTACAATTTCCACGGCTCCACCGTAGAGGAGATATACGGGGGGGTATTCCCATTTCAGGCCGCCAGGAACGGAACTGGAGGTCAAGAAAGGGTTTGATCCCAAAATTAATTTCAGTGGAGAAAAGATCATGAAATAAATGTCGTAACGCTGTCCCATGAAAGGGGAAATGGCAAGATATCCAGCCAGTATCATTATCGGAACATACCTTAATCCAGATTTGAAATAATAGAAGAAAAGTCCATAAAATAGAATGGAAAGCAGGAACGAAATTTCGAAAATTAGAGGAAGTAAGGTGTTCTCAACACTTACGTAACTGGTGAATGCCTCCCGTCCCGAGGATATCGTGATTGATATTTGATGAACTGCCAGAATTGAGCTATTGAGAGGTATGTAAATTCTTTCAAACTGGTGGGGAAGCAGCGAGAAAGATTCCAGAAGCTTGTTATTTCCGCTCTGCAGTACAATTAGAATGCTTGATTGCTGGTCAATTGTGTTATTAATTATAATCTCCAGCAGTGGCTGTGTTACTGAATTGGTTCCCACATATATTTGCTGAGGAAAAATTGTTATTTCAGCCCCATTTTCGATGGTGCTAATGGAATTTTCTCCCTGTAAGTTAATTGAACCGTAGAATGAATACAGGAACAGCAGGGAAAATATGAGAAGGAAGATGTAGGCCTTATTTCTAATCACCTTTTTCCAGGTAACTGACACAATAGTGCGAGTCAGATTCATTCAGCTCTTCACCTTTCTGGATACAAATAAAATATAGTCTGCCCCTCGCCACAGAAAAGGGAATCTCAGCATCAGATTCTCTATTTTCCCAATGATTGCAATCTTTTCTGAGAATTTTACAAGCCTTGAAAAATAGTAGGGGGGCAATATGAGGCATATCCCGCTGACGTACTCAGGTCTGAGCCCCTTAATTTCATTAACGAATGAGGGAGACCTGGGGTATGAAATCATGCCGTACCTGCTGTAGTTTACGCTCAGCTTCCCCCTCATTTTCTCCTTTACGTAACTCCATCTGAATAGCATAGTGTTTAGCGCTGTGTCCATTAGGCCGAATTTATTGAGAAAGGCACCTACCAAAATCCCTCCTTCCTTAAGATTCCTCTCCACTATTCTTTCAAGATTTTCCTTTTTTTCAATATTCAAATATCCAAATGTCGAGAATATTATTTCATATTCACCACTAATTTCTTCAAGATCCCTTAGCAAAATATAGTTCACGCTGTCACGCCCGTGGTAATCCTCAGCGATCCGCAAGCTGGATTTCGAGACGTCAACTTCGGTTACCGACCTCATCCCCTTAACTTTGAATATCTCAGAATCCGGTCCACTGCCAAGATCCAAGATTCTGTCTCCCGGTCTGATGTACTCCCTCAGTAGTGCGGCTGATCTTTCCCTCATAAGATGCTGAACCCAGTTCGTTCCGACTTTGTGGCTATACTTGGGTGCAACCATATCGAATATCTTCCCGATTGTATCATAATTGACTTCTGGAGGTTCCGCCAGATTTTCCAGCAATATGGCAGTAGAAGAATTCATGAAATACCTGTTGAAATGATTCTCTCCATATTTTCTGATAAATTCGTTTTCAATTTCTTTGACTGTAATAAAATTCACAGAATACGTTCTTCCTTCGAAATTGATGAAAGGGTATATCTCAACCTCCCTCAGCCATTCCCCTGTGGGTATCACTATTATCTTCCCCCCCTCAGTCACATAGTTTACCTCCAGCTTCCGTTCAAATGGACCGCCAATTGAAATGTGGATACTGCGGTCACTGTGCTTTCTGGAAGACAAAGAGCGTTTCATCTCCTAGATACCTTAGAACTGGGAAGAGAGAGAACAGATTTTCAACTCTCGATATAATTTTCTTAATCCTGTCAGAAACTATTTTATCGTAAAGAGATGGCAGGAAGAATAATGCCAGTCCTCTTATTTCCACCACCTTTAGGGTATCCGGAATCAAATTCAGGAATTCCCTGTTGAAGAAATAATGGGAGATAATCTTCCCGTTACCTACATCTACCTCAACTGTACCCTTCAATCTTGTTTTCATTTTTCCGAAATTCATTTGCAGGAACCCGAGGATAAGTTCGCTTAAGGATACCCTGTTCCTGAAACTCGCTATGAAGTACCCACCATCACTTAGCGAGTCGTCTAGTGACTGGAAAAAGGAGCTAATTTTTGGTTCGTTGTTCAGTGCTCCGTTGAAAGAATAGATCACGTCGAATTTCTTGCCTAGAGTTGAAAGCGCCGACGCAGGCAATCTGACTGCGTCAAAATTCCCGGAAAGCCCCAACCTGCTCATTTTAGCTGTTGCATGTTTAATCATGCCTTCAGCAATGTCTATGCATGTGACTTTACAACCTGTCTTCTCAATCAGTCTTCTGGCTTCCTCACCTGTCCCGCAACCTATCTCCAGGACCCTGAACCCCTCCTTGTAATGAGCAAATATGCGTCCCATTTCCTGATCCCTTATTATGAGATTTACAAAATTAGAACCTATTTTCACGTCGTAATTTGGTGCAGCAGATGAGAATACCTTGTTAACCAGCTCATAGTAATCTGTGACGTCTGAATCCACATTTAATTACACTAAAACTTACTTAAAAAAGTTTTCAGCATCCACTTTTATATTACGATGGTTTATCATCTTAGTGATCAGTGAGAATATACCCGATTATGATTCAGTCAATTTCAAAATAGATGAGAGGCACGAGGATTCACTTGAACGTAAAATCTTGCGAAAGTCATTATCAGGAGGCTCCGTCGCAGTTGACTTGGGCGGAGGATATGGCAGACTTACAGACGAGATTATTGAAGTGTTCGATCATATCATACTGATAGATTATTCAATGAGCAATCTTGTCAGAGCAGCGTCAAAATTTTCTGGCAAGAATGTAATCTTTGTTGCATCGGACATCAGGGATCCTCCCTTGATTGACGAATCTGTAGACTTTATAATGGCTATCAGGGTGATACATCACTATTCCAACCTTGCATTTTTGGAGCGAATCACTTCTAAATTGCGAGATGGTGGTAAATTTCTGTTCAATTTCAACAACCTAGATTCTCCTCTGCTCATATTGAGCCTCATCAATGGCTTGATTCATGGGAGGGATGGAAACCTCAATCCATTCAGGCCTGGACCTCAATTGATAACCGTTCAGTCAAATAAGAGCAGGATATTCTTCATGAATTATGATTCATTAATAAGATCCATCCCTCATGATTGCACGCTAGATAAAGCAACTGGCGCCGGACTGTTGCATAATGCCTATATGGAGAGGAAGGCAGAGTCATTCAATCTGGATCGACTCACTCGCGCAGAGTTAATTTTCACAGAGCTCGTGAGATTCCCAAAATTGTTTCCGGATGTTTTCGTTGAAATCAGTAAATGCAGTGGGAATGGAACTAAAAAATTGACTGACCCATTCTCTATACTCAGTTGCAAAAAATGTGGGGGTAGACTCGCTCTCTTTACGAATTCAGTAGTCTGCAGTAAGTGTGGTTCCTTTTACCAGGTAGTCGGTGGCGTGGTGGATATGAGGTAATTACTTCTTTCTGCTTGCTGAAATTCCTACTGAAAGCAGAATGATATAGACCAGGAAGAGCACGTCGTACAGACCCGGAATATAGTTTAGAGTCTGTGGATACTTTGTGATGCCGAACAGGTACTGAGCAAACTGTGAGGGAGTGGTAAATCCTACTGACTTATACGTAAGAATGTCTCCAACCATGATCAGTATCATCAGAAGTGCCCATATCCACGACAATGTTTGAGTAGTCTTATTGTTTTTTGCTAAAATTATTATCGCGACAATGATATCTATAACTCCTGTGGCAGCAAGGATGTACCAGTGAATGAAATAGGGTTTTACAGAGCCGAAATCAGTCTTAAGATTCTGGTCAGTAGAGATAATAAATAGAGTGATCAGAAATGCTATGATGTAAAATGCAGGTAGAGTGTAATTCTTTCTCACTTGTTTTCCATTAGTCACATCGTTCTAATCCAATTATATATATAATCTTTTTTTAATTTTTTTAGGTATTTCCCCACAATATTTCATTTCAACCTTCCCCTTCCTACTGATGATGATTATTCAAATCTCTACTTCCTTCTGCTGAGAGTATGCTTGAGTCTGAGAGTTAAGTTTGCTTCCGATAGACTGATTTTTATGCAACGGTTAGTTTCGCTCTATCACCATCTTATTTGTATTTGCACTGCGTATAGCAAATTTTGAAGCTAAATGAGTAGAAGTGCTATTTAAATACAATGTAATGCAAAAGAATAAAATACCGTCATTGACATATCAATAATGGTGACAAAATGTCTCAAGGAGAGAATCCAACACCAGAAGCAGCGCAACCTAAAAAAAGACCGGTGGTAGTCTGGGTGGCAGTAATCATTGTTGTTCTCATTGTTATCATCGCTGGCAGTTATTATGCATACTCACTAACAAAAAAATCAACAACTCCAGGAGAAATTGTGATAGGGACACTTTATGCTTCAACGGGGGGCTTTGCTTCGACTTCAATGCCGGAATACGACGGATTGCAACTTTGGGCTACGCAGGTGAATAATCAGGGAGGGATTTTCGTATCTTCACTGAACGAAAAGATGAAAGTGAAAATAGTCGCTTATGATGACTCAAGCGACCCGGGAACCGCGACGACCCTCTACAATCAATTGATCACAGTTAACAAAGTCAATTTCCTGGTGGCAGACTTTGGTTCCGTCTTGACAGCACCTGCAGTATCGATTGCGGAAGAGCATCACGTACTCCTCTTTGATGTGACTGGTTCCTCAGCGTCATTTTTCAATGTATCTAGCCCCTACATCGTCCTTACATCAATTCCAGGAAGCCCAGCATACGCTACTTACGGTGCTCCTCAGCTGATGAGCCTGAATATAACGAAAGTTGCGGTGGCATATGCTGAGAATGACTTCACGACTCCTCTTTCGCAAATATTTGTTAGCGATCTAGAAGCACACAACATAACTCCAGTTTATGATCAGGGCTTTTCAACAAGCCAGTCTGACTTTACATCGATGATCACAACACTTCAGTCCTATAAGCCCCAGGCAGTAGTCTTTTACGGATACCCTACGAACGACATACCTTTCATTAATGAAATGCATTCTATGGGAGTCACATTCCCATATCTGTTTACAATATTCCCAGGGCAGCTCTATACGCTGATGCAGTCTGCGGTGGGGAATAATATGACCTACACATTCACCTACGCTTTTCCGCCTGAAACAGTGTACAACAACGTAAACTACGGTATGTCCCTGTCTGCTCTAGAATCAGCTTGGAACTCTACTTACTCTAGCGTACCTTTTGGATACCTTAGCGTTGCCGGTTACACGGCAGGGTTGATAATTCAGGATGGCATCGCAACCGCAGGGTCACTGAACGCAACCTTAGTGAGGAACGCAATCAATTCATTTTCAGGAAAGATTACGACAGTGGATGGTCTGTTCCAGGTAGATTCTGTAACCGGAATGCAGACAGGAGAGGCACCTCCAATAGGCCAGGTTGTCCCAAATGGTTCCGGTGGACTTAAGGTGAATATAGTTTACCCGAGTTCTATGGCAACAGGTACCCCTGTATATCCAGCCCCTTGATGTCACAAACTGAAGAATTTTCTTTTTATTTCATCATTTTTTCTTAATTCTTCATATTTTCCCCTTGAAGCAATGTTGCCCAATTCTACCAGTATCAGTTCGTCAGAAATCTCGGAGAAGCTTGTGTTCTGTTCCGCTATTAGAAAAGTCATCCCCTTTTCTTTTAACATCTTCACGGTATCCAACACTCTGTCCACATAAGCAGGGGAAAGTCCGGATGAAGGCTCGTCCAGCAACAGGAGTTTCGAACCAGATGCAACTGCCATGGCAAGCATGAGAATTTTTCTCTGCCCTCCCGAAAGAGATGCAGCCTTCTCAGAAAGACGGTTCTTAAGATCGGGGAAATATTCGAGAGTTGAAGATATGTCGGAATTTCCTCTTTGCCTGGTTGCGGATGAGGCCAATATGAGATTTTCCCTTATTGTTAGAGATGGGAAGATACCCCACTCCGGTATGTAAAGCATCCCGGCTTTTACCCTTTCTCGTGGAGAAGAGCTCGAGATATCTTTTCCTTCCAGGGTTATTTTGCCTCCTTTAGTAGGTATGAGCCCTGAAAGACATTTAAGAAGTGTCGTTTTCCCCCCTCCGTTAAGTGACAGCAATACCTTTATCTCATTAGCCCCCAGCTCGAATGAAATTCCTTTGATTATGTTAAGGTTACCGTATCCACAAACAAGATCGTTAATTTTTAGCATACCTGTCCCCCAAGTAGAGTTTTATAATTTCATCATTCGATATTACTTCTTCAAACGAACCTTGGAAAATAGGAGAACCCTCTGAAAAAACAGCGACCGGACTTTCTAATTCTTTCACCAGTTTCATGACGTGACCTACGTAGATCAATGACATTTCTTCTTCTATTTGTATCTTTTTAATGAGCTTTGAAAGTGAAATAACTTCCCCTTCTGCAAGACCGGCACCCATTTCATCTATGAAAATATACTTGGGCCTGGAAGCAAGGGCTCTTCCAAGGTCTACGAGTCTTCTTTCCTCAGTATTTAATTTTCCGGCCTGTTTTCCTTCTATAGATTTAATCCCCAAAAGTTTCATTATTCTCTCTGTATCTTCCTCTATCTCCCTTTTGTTGGAATTCCCTGAAAAGAGACTTCCTATCCTGATGTTTTCTAAAACTGTTAAATTAGAAAATGGTCTTGGGATTTGAAAAGTCCTGCTTATTCCCATTCTTATCCTTGCGTGTGGGGGAAGTCTGTTTATCTCTTTGCCATCCAGATTTATTTTCCCAGAATCTTCCCTCAGAGCACCGGTAATGACATTGACCAGTGTAGTCTTTCCTGCCCCATTTGGGCCTATAATGGCTATAATGCCCTTCTCCTTGAATTCTATATTAACATCTTTGAGGGCAGATAGTTTCCCAAAATTTTTCCAGATTCCTTTTGTGACTAGCATCTCAAAGCATCTCCCATTTCAGATACTTACTGATTATCTTTTTAAGACCCTCCGGAAGAAATAGAATAAGAAGTATAACCAGAACCCCGAATATTAAGGTGAAATACAGTGGATAAAACAATCCCACAGAGTAGTAAATAGTGTAAAGGAATCCTGTTCCTAAGATGGGGCCTATTAAAGTTCCGGCTCCTCCGAAGATTGTAAACACTATTGCAAAGAGGGAGTAATTTATGGAGAAGACAGACTCCGGATAGAAAAAACTCAAAAACCAGCCGAACATAGCACCTGAGAACCCGGCAAACAGGGCACTTGTCAGCCAGGCAATGCTTCGGTACAATCCGACGTTTATTCCTGATAGAGATGCCACCAGTGGATCATCCCTTATCGCCTTCAGAGCAAGCCCGAAATTTGAGATCCTGAAAAGGTAAGTGAGTATTACTACGAATATAAGCACCCCAATGGAGACCCAGTATGTCTGTTGAAAGTTGTAGACCGACGAGGTAGAAATACCATATGGACCCCTCGTGATAGATGCCAGAGACTGGTTGGAAATTATATAATACACTCCTTCGAACGCTGCCAGATTTGCAATGGCAAAATATGCTCCTCTCAGCTTCAGCATTGGCGAGAAAATTAGTCCAAGTGCAAGAGAGAATAATCCACCCATCAAAATTGACTGGACAAGACCAAAATTTCTGATTATGCCTATTCCAAAACCATAGGCTCCGATAGCAAAGAAGGCAGCGTATCCAAATGGGAGGTAGCCGGTAAAACCATAAATTAAATTGAATGAGAGAGAAAGAATCATGAATACTGCCAGCGTTTCAAAAAAGGCACCGTTGGAATAAAATTGAGGACCCGCGGCGTAAAAAACAATCAGTACTGCCAGAAGGATCAGGAAAGATTTTAAATTCCTGTTAAATTTCACGGACTCTACCTCCTACTAGACCGTTCGGTCTTATCAGAATTATGATTACAAGTATTATGAACGTGACCGCATTCCCCCAGCCAGGGCTGTAAATATCCATTATATTGATTATGACACCGTATACCAATCCACCTATGACTGTCGCTGCCGGATTACCCAGCGAACCTATGATGATTACTGAGAAAGCTATTATAGTTATGAGCCCGCCCTCGCTCGGGTAAATGGCCCCTAGCAGATACGGAGAGAACACTCCCGCAACAGCTGTAACTGCAATTCCCAGCCCTATCGTGGTTGCATATATCCTGTTAACATTCAATCCAAATGCCCTTGCTGTTTCCTCGTCAGACATCATTGCCCTGACAGATAAACCTCCCTTCGTCCGGTTCAGGTAATAAAAGAGCAGAAAGAGAACAATAATAGAAATTGCAGCAACAAATAACAGGACGACCGAAAGAGAGAAACCGAGAAAATCAACATATGTCAGCGGGAGGAAATTTAGAGGCAGAGAACGATACGAATTTCCGAAACCTAGCGCTGCCGCAGATTCAATCGCAATTGACAACCCAAAGAAAGCTACAATTGAAGTTGTTTCAATGTCCTTCTTTTTTAGCAGACCCTTGACCATGGTATAATAAAGGAGTACCCCTACAAGGAAAAAAACGGGCACGACTACAAGTAAAGATAACAAGGGGGAAATGCCAAACAGGAAATATAACCAAAACGCCAGATATGCCGCGAGCATTATAAAATCACCGTGTGCCAGATTTATAATTTTTAATACCCCAAATACAAGGTTTAATCCGACAGCCATCATCGCATAGTAAAGACCTATAATGATACCAACGAATAGCGCGTATAGGATTAATGCATCCATTCAATTTTAAAATGGAGATTCGGTACTTAATACTTGCCAAATTTGGTGTTGTGATTATATCATAAATATCCATGTCCTCCTGTTTTTCTTCCAGCGACTATAGTCAATGCTAAGCGTCACTATTAAGGTGGAAAAGGCAGTTATTGCATCTTTGTCATCATTCTTCGATTTGAAGGAAGTTCGCTTTTTACTGTTAGGGAAACGGTATTTGCAGGGTCAATGATTTGTGGCCTCAATCAGAAATGTGGATAAATCGGTAATTTCCACATTTACCCCAAGATGAGAAATGCAAATGGGACATAAACTAACTATGCGGTCTGATTTCTCTCGCTTGAGTTCTCTGCTTCTCTCTTCTGATATTTTTTTTGCGATCGACGGGAATAGGAGCCCGTCCGGTCCTCCGCAACAGGATGTGTTCTTCCCATTCCTTCTCGGAAGTTTTACCTTCGCAACAGAATTCAAAATCTCAAAGGGGATTTCATAATTTTCTATTCCTCTTGCGATCAGGCATGGTTCGTGATACGTTACAGAACCTGCCTTTCTCTTCAAAATACCCCGGTCCAGTTTATCAAGATAGTAAGTGACCTTTAAGTCGAACTCTGGAACAACCTTGGGATATTCGTATTTCATGAGCTGGTAAGTGTGCGGATCAACAACGACTATTTCCCTGATACCTTTGCTTTTGAATAATTCTGTGACCCTTGAGGCGTATGATTTGAATTCCTGTGTGTAACCAAGATCATTAATAAAAGTGCCAGGGTACGGTTCATCTTCCCATAGATATGAGAGTTTTACTCCGGAATTTGATAGAAGTGTGTATATGTCTTTAAGCGTGCTATTGTACTTATCCACTTCACTCTTCTTCCCGAGTAGCTTTGATACCTTAATCGCAAATAAGAACCTATTGAATAGCCTAGCCATGGCGGAAGATAAAAATGGTCCGAATCTTATTTGAAGATCGGAGAGCGTCTGACTATACGGCATCATCTGATACATACCTCCTGTGTAAAAAAGAATGGGGCTATCGTCAAAGAAGGATAGCCCGCGGGCCCATAAGGCAAGTTCCTTCTTTAGGCCCAGTGGATTATTGTATTTCATAGTGGTATGAACTATCATTTCTGCAATCATCTTTCTCTGCTTTGATTCGAATGTTTTTCCTTCAACTACTAACTTCCTGACTAGGTCGCTGACTTCTCCTGCGTTTATCTTTGCAGGGCATACCTGCAGGCACGCATTGCAGCCCAGACAGCTATAATAATAGTCACTAACGTCCTTACTTATTCGTTTACCAACAGCAATCTCTTTTGAGAGTTCCTTCCCGATGAGCATTCTTCCTCTGGCGCTGAAGGATGAAATAAATTCCGCAGGTGCATAAGTTGGACAGACACTCTCGCAGAACCCGCAGTTGATGCATTTGTCTGCAACTTCCGTCAGCCTCTTGATCTCCTCCATCATAGGAGCTTTCCCCTGTTGAGGATCCCCTTCTTGTCGAAAACCGCTTTTATACTCGTCATCAATTCTATGTTTCTGCTGCTTTCCTTATATTCCATTTCCATTCTTAAGAGCCTTTTCTTTTCCAGCCCTATGCCATGCTCTGCCGACACACTTCCCCCGTTGATGAGAGCAATTCTGCCCAGTTCGTTCATTAGCGCAGAGACCCTCTCCATCTCCTTTGCATCAGAAGGGTTCACTATTATGTTGGCATGGATGTTTCCATCCCCTATATGGCCAAATAACGCAACTTTAAAGCCATATTTCCCCACAAGATTGCGGATATCCAAAAGTGCATTGGAAAGAGTGGACGGTGGAACTACAATATCCCCCATAACTGCATACTGCCCTTCCCTATCCCTTTCGCTAAGTATAGACGAATAAAGACCCTTTCTTGAGTTGGTTATGTTCCTAATTTCTGTTTCATCGTAGATTATTCTCACTGACCTGGGGCCAGTGCCTTTAATCAGAGAGAGAGCCTTTTCGAGATGCCTGTTCAGTGACTCATCTGTCGAGGCGATGTCAACGATCAACATATAATCAGAGTTCCCGGAATCAGAAAAGGATAATCCCATGTTCTTCGAAATGGAATCTAATGATACCTTATCCATAAATTCTGCCGTTATGGGTGTCAGGCCACTCTTCTTGATGATGGCTGTTGCGGCACCGGCTCTTTCAATGGAATCGTAGAATGCTATTACTCTCCCTATTCTTTCCGGTAGAGGTGTTATCTTCAGTGTGGCCAATGTAATTATGCCAAGCGTTCCTTCGCTTCCAACGAAAAGTGCAGTGAGATCATAACCCGCGGATCTCTTTAGAACCCTTCCTCCGGTCTCTATTACAGTTCCATCTGACAAGACCACTTGCAAACCCAGAACCCATTCCTTTGTAGACCCATACATCACTCCTCTGAGCCCCCCAGCGTTAGTGGAAATCGATCCCCCAACTGTCGCAGCTATTGAACTCCCCGGGTCGGGCGGGTACATAAACCCTATTTCGGAAAGTTCATAATTCAGGTCGTCAATTCGGACCCCTGGTTCCACAATAGCGTATCTATCCTCAGAACTTATATGAATTATCCTGTTCATCCTAGTCATAGCGAGAACGATTGAATTTGTCAAAACCGTAGCAGATCCTGTGAGAGATGTCCCTCCCCCTCTTGAAATCACGTTTATTCCCTCTCTGTTGCAAATCTTAAGAATGTTTGAGACCTCTGATACGTCGGATGGTAACAGAACAGCCATGGGTTTCGATCCGGAGAAGTATGATGCATCGGTCTTGTATGGCAGCAGTTCCTCTTCCTTGGTTAGAATGTGTCCTTTAACCGCATGCTTCAATTCATCTATAACACCCATACTAATTGAAAAGAGTCGTAAATAATAAGTTTGCAGTAGTTATTGGCATGTGGACAAAAGCAGAACTAATGAAAAAACCTAAAAATGAAAAGTTCGGGTCTATTTCTTTTCTGCCATACATTCAACACGAATTCACTTTCACAAATATTTAAATTACTGAAAATACTTGATTTTCTGGATAGAATTGATACTCGGCGCCGAAAAGAGTGATGAAATCTCAAGGTTGTGCAAGAATGAGAGGGTTGCTCTCATATCCAACGACAGATCGAGAGTCAAGGATATGAGAAGTTCGTTCCATGCACTGAAGAATAGTGTCCAGATCAAAAGAATCCTGTCTCCTGAACACGGATACCATGGAGACCATCAAGCAGGGATACCTTCCGAAGACTCGTTCGACAGCGATCTCAAAGTTCATATTTTCAGTCTCTACAAGGAATCGGGAAAGGAGGAATATTCTTCCTCGGGCGACCTTGATAAAAAAATGAGATCAGAGGATACTCAAGACGCGGGAAAGTTTCCAAGCAATGAAGCCATTGAAGGTATTGACGCAATACTTTTTGACCTGCAGGATGTTGGGACAAGAGTTTACACATATATCTCCACGATGCTCTATTCCATGAAGGCGTCCATTCTGTACGGAAAGAGATTCGTTGTTCTTGACAGGCCAAATCCAATTACAGGCATAATTAGGGAGGGACCAGTCCTAGAATATCCAAAATATTCTTCTTTCATCGGCCCAGGTCCGATCCCCCTACGTCACGGACTGACAGTTGGAGAACTTGCTTTGTTCTTCAACGAAAAACTCCTATCAGGTAAATGCAACCTGAACGTCGTCAGAATGGATGGATGGAAACGAAATACGTGGTACGATGAGACAGGATTACCGTGGGTTTCACCGTCTCCAAACATACCAACAATCAGCACCGCTACAGCATACCCCGGGGCCGTTATGTTGGAGGGTACGAATGTGGCAGAGGGTAGAGGCACAACGAATCCTTTTCTCACATTAGGAGCACCCTGGGTGGATGGCTTTAAGGCTTCCAGCTTCCTGAATGAGCTAAAGATTCCGGGAGTGAAGACTATTCCAGTAAGATTCCGTCCAACTTTTTCAAAGTATTCAGGTCAACTGTGCGTGGGAGTTGAGGTGTTCGTGCTCGATAGGAAGGATTTTAGGGCTTTTCAATTTTACACTGCAGTCATCCAATACTTGCACGACGAATACCCAGACTTTAGCTTCTACGGAGATTATTTTGACAGAGTGTGCGGAGGAAGGATGATAAGGGACAAAATACTTAATGGAGACACTCTGGTAGAAATAATGGAGAGCGTTGGACAGGGAATCTCTCTTTTCAATGACGAAATAAGAGATTACGAATTATATAAGTGATGTCCGTTACGATTTTCCAATAAGATATTTCCAGAATGTTTTGCATTAAATTTTAATAAAGTTTCCAAAGAAACAAATACCACACCATCAGCACTCCGTAAACATTCGAAGCAACGGAGACCCCTTACCCAGAGAAATGTTAATAATGAATCAATAGATGCTAACGTCAGAATGATAACTCTGAGGTACCTGCTTAGAAGAATTTTTTATATGGCGATAACCCTTTTTGCTGCAATTACCCTGAACTTCTTGCTTCCGCGACTGGTTCCTGGAAATCCTGCCCTTCTAATTCTTCTCACGAAATACAGGGGGATAATCAATCCCAGCCAATTGAAGCTCATAGAGAGTGAGCTGAATTTGAGAGGGACTATGTGGCAACAGTACGTCGGTTACCTTAGCTCTCTTGTTCATGGGAACCTAGGGGTCTCGTATTACTACTATCCCCAAACGGTCTCCTCCATTATTTTGGAACACCTGCCGTGGACACTTTTCCTACTAGGCACAGCAACACTGGTATCAGTTATCATCGGCGTTTTCATAGGTTCTTACTCAGGCTGGAAGAGAGGATTGTCCGACACAGTTCTACAGGGTTTCTCTGTTTCTCTTACAGCGGTTCCATATTTCTGGCTTGGGCTCATATTTCAACTCGCATTTGCAGTTATTATCACAATAAACGGTTACCATATCTTTCCAGTTGCGCACGCATATGGAATCTCGGTTACTCCTGGCCCGAATCTTCCCTTTTTCCTGTCCGTTATGAGACATGCGGCCCTCCCTCTCATCACGCTAATAATTACAACTTTTCCAGGTTTTGCGTTGCTGATGAGGAACACTGTCATAACTGTCCTAGATGAGGACTACGTTCTTCTTGCAAGGGCCAAGGGACTCCAGCTTAATACAATAAGGAAGAATTATGTGAACAAAAATGCAATTCTTCCTGTTGCAACAAGCGTTGCTCTTGCCTTTGCCGGCATAGTGGGGGGAGCGTTTCTTGTCGAAGAGGTGTTTTCATACCCTGGAATAGGCTTCACGCTGTACAATGCGGTCACAACTAGTGATTATCCGCTTATCGAAGGGATATTCCTGATAATCACCTTTACAATCGTCATTGCCAATTTCCTAGTTGACATCCTATATGCATACCTTGATCCGAGGGTGATACTGAAATGACAAATTCCACCCACATAAACGATGTCCGTAAGATAATTGCTTCTGGAGGTTCAATGACCAGATTCAGAAGCTTTTTGAAACAACTTATGAGGAACTGGAAGGGCAGAACAGGTGCTTTAATACTTTTATCCCTAGTACTGCTCGCAATATTTGGTTACCTATTTGCCCCTTACAATCCGGTAAGCAGTAACGCACCCTCTTTCCAGCCACCCACGCATAGCCATCTACTCGGAACTGACTATATAGGAGAGGATATCTTCTCATGGTTCCTGGTCGGGGCCGGCACCTCACTCCTTGTCGGAGCCAGCATAGCTGTAATCGCCATAACAATAGGGGTGGCAGTGGGAGTTATAGCAGGGTACTTCGGAGGATACATAGACAACGGTCTGATGAGGGTCGTGGACGTCCTACTTGTTATACCTGGCTTCCCGTTGCTCGTGATACTTTCTGCATTCCTTCCTCCAACACTTGAGACAACGATTATTGTACTTGGTATATTGAGCTGGCCGTTCATATCAAGAGTAATAAGATCACAGACTTTGACTCTGAGGCGACGTCCTTACATCATGGCATCTGAGCTTTCAGGACTCAGCGGTTTGAGAATAATTGTTAGAGATATAATTCCTAATTTGATACCACTCATTTTTATAAATGCGATATTTCTTGCTATTGGAGGAGTTGTGGCACAGGCGGGACTTGCATTCTTCGGCCTCGGGGACCTTAGATCGGTGAACTGGGGCACGATGCTTTACTGGTTCCAAGCAGAAGATGGAATCGTTTACAACGCATGGTGGTGGCTCATTCCCCCAGGAATAGGGATAATACTTTTGGGAGTTGGAGCAAATTTCCTTTCTAATGCCGTATACGAGATTACGCAACCTGCAAGGGGGTCAAAATAATGACGGGAAGCACTCTGATGGAAGTGAATAACGTTAATGTAATCTACGAATTAAAGGAAAGAAATATCAAAGCGGTCAGAAACGTCTCCCTAACGTTGAGGGAAGGGGAAATCATAGGAATTGTAGGAGAATCGGGCTCAGGGAAATCTACCCTTGCTATGACGTTTCTCAACCTCGTAATGAGCCCCGGACGAATTACAAATGGCTCAATCATCTATTACGGCAACAGAAGTAAAACAGATGTCCTGAAACTTAAGCCGTCCGACTTGAGGAGGTTCAGATGGAAGGAAATATCGATGATATTTCAGGGAGCAATGAATTCCCTGAATCCTGTGATGAGAATTGAGGATCAGATTATGGATGTGATGATAGAGCATGGTTATGATCCATCCGATAGTAATAGAAGGGTAGGGGAATTGCTCAAGGCAGCAGGCGTTTCCGAAAAGATAAGGAGTTCCTACCAGCACGAGCTGAGCGGGGGTATGAAGCAGAGAGTGAACATTGCGATGGCCCTGGCTTGTGACCCTAAAATTCTAATTGCAGATGAGGCTACTACGGCCCTGGATGTCCTGATTCAGAGACTCATTTTGTTAAGACTCTTGAAGCTGAAGGAAGAAAGAGGGATATCGATAGTGTTCATAACACACGATGTCTCTTTGGTCGCAAATATAGCAGACAGGATTTATGTTATGTATGCTGGCAAGATAGTTGAAGGAGCCACAGTGGATAGCCTCTTTGAAGAGCCTAAACATCCTTACACAAAGGCATTACTCAATTCGATCCCATCGCTAGAAAAGGGGAAGGCAATAAGGGGGATTCCCGGAACACCACCGGACCTTTCAAATGATATCAAGTATTGCCCATTCGCAGAGAGGTGTCCAGAAGTCTTCCAGAGGTGCAGGGAAGAGGAGCCGGGACTGGTAACGGTGGGGAAAGATCACATCGTTTCTTGTCACCTTTATTCCAAGTGATAACACATGAAAGAGATAATAGAGACACGCAAGATAACAAAAGATTTCGTGACCAAGAGCGGGGTCATTAAAAGAAGCATCAGACTTACCAGAGCGCTGGATGAGGTTGATATTTCCATTCATGAGGACGAAATTTTTGGACTGATAGGTGAGAGCGGGAGTGGAAAGACAACGCTAGGATTGACCCTGCTCAAACTACTTGACGTTAACAGTGGTTCAATAAAATTTATGGATGAAGAAATTTCATCTTTTTACGGAAAGAGGATTCATGAGTTCAGGGAAAAAACACAGATGGTGTTTCAGGATCCTTACAGTTCATTAAATCCCATAATTAATACGTACAAATCAGTGGTTACCCCTCTCAAGGTGTTCCACAAGGAGATGTCCAAGGAGGAGGTCATAGAACGGGTTCTTGTGACACTTGAGAGGGTCGGTCTTTCTCCTCCAGAACAGTTCCTTGACAAGTTTCCGGGGCAGTTGAGCGGAGGACAGAAGCAGAGAGTTGGAATAGCGAGAGCAATAATAAACGAACCAAAATTCCTTGTGGCAGATGAGCCGGTGTCCATGCTGGATGTATCACTCCGCGCGGATATTCTCAATATACTGTTGAACCTAAGAAACGAGCTCCACACCTCAATGCTCTTTATTTCTCATGACATAGCGGTCACACAATACGTTTCTGACAGAATTGCCGTATTGCACCTTGGTCAGATTGTCGAACTTGCCGATTCAACGCTTCTCGTCAAAAATCCAATGCATCCGTACACCAAAACGCTCATTGAATCTGTTCCTGTGCCAGATCCCAAGAGGAGATGGGCGCCAGAAGGCATTACAGTTAAAGACGTAGAGTACGTCAATGAGGGGAGAAACGAGTGCAGTTTCGCAAATAGATGCCCCTTCGTTATGGAAATCTGCAGAAAGGCTAGACCTGAATTTACTGAAGTTGAGAGAAATCATTTTGTAGCGTGCTATCTCTATGGTAAATAGAAAAATGAGTGAAAATTCAGATATAGTGAAGATGTGGAATTCATATTTTGTCTTAGATCCTATCAATACAGCACAACTCAGAAGAAAATGGTTACTCAACCCCTATCTTGAGCGAATCAGACCATACATCCGTGAAGGGGCATATTCTCTCCTCGTTGCAAGGAAGCGGCCTTTTCATCATGAACCGATAAACTATGGTCGTTCATGGATTATGTCGGCAGGATTCAGTTCCCTTAAAGCACTGGAGTTGTTGATACAGGAGCAGATTTCCATTTCTGAGAAGGGAGGATTCAAAGAGGTCCTATATTCCAATGTCACCCCTGAATATTTCTACCCTGGTATTGATAGCAAGCATTATCCGGAGATATTCGATATTCTGACTGACAACGGCTTTGTCATTGCAGAAGAAGCAATCAGCATGGAGATTGATCTTGGGAATAGGAAATATGCGGGAGTTCACGATTATGAATCGTCCATCAGTGATCTATCAAAGAAAGAATTCTCCAAATTTTTGTCGTTTCTTGCTCGCAACTATGACGGAGATATCTATCAAAGGGCATACGATGTGATAAGGAAAGGAGATCCTTACCAGATTACGGTAGCAAAAGTGGATGACGAGTTTGCAGGTTACGCGATGTTTTCTACGGGCGAAGGAAGCTTCTGGTATTCTCCAGGAGGAAGGTTTGGGCCATTCGAGGTTCTGGAAAAGTTCAGGTCGAAAGGGATAGGTTCTAAGTTGCTGTCAAGAACACTTGACAAGATGAAGGAATATGGACTGAGACACGCATTTTTTATGTGGGGAAACGAAAAAGCTGCACATCTTTATTCACGATTTGGGTTCAAAGAGACAAGAAGATTCGAAATAATGAAACTCCTACTCTGATACCTTTTCATATCGATGGATTGCGTCGACAAGGATTTCATCCACAACATTTCTTATTTCTTCCTCGTTATTGTTAGAATCGTTCACAATTATGCTGAATGATAATTTGAACCTCTCAATGTAACCAGTCAGGGAGGAAACACCTGCTAGCGAACCGGTCTTGGCCATGATATCCAGATCCCTCATCTCCAATAGCCTATTCCTAAGGGTACCCTTACCGGGAGATGGAAGATGCCTGAGGAAGATTTCACCCTCTTTAGATGAGATATAGACAAGACGTGCAAGAAATGATGTCGTCAGCCTGTTCAGCCTCGAAAGACCTGAGCCATCGACTATTACCAAACCTGGCTGCAGAAGTTTGAGCTTCGAAAGCAATGATACAACAACATCAGTTGCTTCCTGCCACGAGCCGTTCCTTCTCTTGTCAATTCTCCCAAGGAACTTGAACAGAGAATCGGCAGAAAAGTTACAGCTGATCGACTCCATATGATCTAGTATTTCATAAAGGGTTTCTTCGTGGGCAATTGTGGCCGTTAAATCGTGATTCATGCCAACCTTGATTTGTGGCAGATCTTCCAGTCCGATCGAGCTCCACAGACTTCTGGTGAAATGATAGTAAGGATCGATTACGGGGATATTCTCACCTCCGTGGGGATCAAACCTTTCGCGGCCTTTTGCGTCATCATGAACAGAGGTACAGTTTTCATCGATAGAAATAGATGATATCTTAGACTGGTAGCACTTTGAATTGTCTTCTTCGCTCCATCCGGGTCCGTAGAACGTGTTATCGAACGCGTTCCTGTAGAAAACATTCGAGATATTCTCTAGTGGAAGATCCTCAGCGAATTCTTCCATGTTTTCGTTCCTTAATAGTGGAGAAATTGTTCCAGCGACCACTAGTGTATGATTGAGGGTACCAAACTCTGTTTTAAATATGAAATCGTTCCCCAGTAGGCGATAAGCCGAAAAACCTGTTACTACCTTCATATTTGATGCCGGTATCAATGGAATGTTAGGATCTTTAGAAAACAAGATTCTTCCCTTTTTGTTTATGAACGTATAGGAAATTTTCTGGTTCGTATCACTTTATCTCTGGAGGGTTTAATACTTTTCTATAAAGCTGGAATGCTGGACTAGATCGAAACACGATAACCGGAAAATCGCTGATTTTTAATATACGATGTTGTTGAGATAATAATAAAAGACCGATGAAATTATGAAAGGGTTTACGGAGTTCGATTAACGGTGGATGAAGTTATCATTGTGCTGGGGAGCAGATTAAGTTCCCAAGAAATACATCCACAACTGAAGGGAAGATTGGACGTTGCACTAGGTTTTGGTTCCACCCTGAAGAGCCCCCATTATATTGTGTCAGGAGGGAAAACGAATCAAAATGTACCCAAGACAGAAGCAAAGGCAATGTCGGAATATCTCATCTCCAATGGGGTAAACAGAAAACAAATCTTTTTGGAGGAGAGATCTATGGATACCATAGGTAATGCATATTTCTCCCGACTTTTGTTAAAGAAGCTGGGGGATCCATCAAACATTTTCGTGATCACATCCTGTTATCATATGAACAGGTCGAAATTCATTTTTGATTACTGTTTTGGGAATGGATTCCGTCTAAATTATGAGCATTGTTTCAAGTACCAAGTGGAGGATGATGAAGAAGAGTCACTAAAGAAGGCATATGATTTCTTCAAGGGAATTGTGCCTGGGGATTATGTTGAAATAGGTTTCAGACTCATATCGACCCACCCATTATACCGGAATTTGAAACTATATCCTGGAGCGAACTCATAATTACAGCTAGGACCGATTTATCTGGCATCATTACCTCAGGAAACATTGGAATTCTTTGGCACCGATACGGAGTAGATATGTCAACGAACTATGCGTCGTTTAGAGAGTATCTCAAAGGTATTTTCCACCAGCTGCCATTTGATATTTACCAATAACTACAGCTAATTACATTAGCTTACCTGGTGATTCAATCTTCTCGGAAGAGTTCGAAGATGTTCCTTTCTGTCCTCCAGCAAGATGGGAAAGTCACAATGAACCCTAGATAATAAGTGTCCTTTAGAGATTTTTCGGTCTTGCACTTTCATTTTTATGATCCCTGTTATCAGAATAATGCTTTCCGCTCCAAAAACTAGGCAGCTTGGAATCAAATGATAGCTACTATCTTCCCACACGAATTTCTATATGGTCATGCACTATTGAATTATTTTCAGGGCGCAGTGATGAGGTCTCAGATGGATTCCCTGGAATGATGGATTGTTCATAACCTATGGCTCTTCAGTCAAGAGCTTACACAATGAATTTAATGTCAAGAAAAAAGCAAAAAGGTTATTTTGTCCTCTCAAATTATGCCCTTTATGGAGATAAGTAAAATAGAAATATTTACTGGAACCGTTCATTTCCTTGCACCCTTTAAAATTTCACTGGGTACATCGGAATTCAGTGAGGATGTCATCGTGAAAATTTATGCGGATGATGGAATTTTTGGATTGGGCGAAGCTGCACCTGCAGCAAGAATCACAGGAGAGTCTCAGGAGACGATCCTAGGGGCATCTGTAAGCATCGCCCAAAATCTAATTGGCAATGATACTGACAGCATGAACGCCCTCCTTGACACAATTCAATCAACAATCCTGAGGAACAGCGCAGCTAAGGCAGCATTTGATACAGCTCTTTATGATTTAGTTTCAAAGATGGCGGGGAAGCCACTGTATAGATACCTGGGAGGATACAGAGAAAGGGTACAATCAGACGTTACCATCGGGATCATGCCCTCCGCGGAAGCTGTGACGAAAGCACAAAGACTTCTCAACATGGGTGTTGGGATAGTGAAGATGAAGGTAGGAGACAAAATAGATGATGACCTGGAAAGAGTGAAGAAAGTGCGTGAAACTGTGGGTCAAAAAACAAAGATATTTATCGATGCAAATCAGGCTTGGGAGCCCAAGTATGCAATATCCGCCATTAGGAAATTTGAAAAGTACGATATAGACCTTGTGGAACAGCCAGTCAAAGCCAGCGATGTGGATGGTCTGTCGTTCGTGAGAAAGAACGTCGATGTTCCAGTCATGGCAGATGAGGCAGTGCATACTCCAGAGGATGCCATTCGTATTGTGAAATCTGATGCCGCTGATATGATTAATATAAAATTGATGAAGGCAGGTGGAATATATAACGCAACGAAGATAGCCGCCATAAGCGAGGCAGCAGGGCTAAAAAATATGGTTGGTTGCATGATGGAAGGAGCCGTCGGAATTGCGGCTGGCATTCACTTTGCACTTTCGTCAAAAAACGTGACCTTTGTCGATCTTGATTCAGATATTGATATGAAGAATACACTTACGGGCAGGCGGATGCTTCCGTTTGTCGAAGGCTTCAGGGAGCCTCTGGATGGTGCGGGCATAGGAATTGACGATGTGGACAGTAACGAAGTAAAACTCTTCAGGACAATCAAAAGGAGGTCCTCCAGCCGCTCCTTCTGACTGCATTTCCCACAATATACTGGTGAGAATCGGGTCAGAAATGTTAAGCGATATCCTAACGTTTCCGTAGATTATTGACATGAGCAAATGAAGCTTCATTTACTTGTTTGTTAATTAGTAATCTCGATCATTTTGAACCGAGATAGAACCGCGGAGACAAATATATAAGATGTGGGGCACTATTCCTCGTGTCTCACTTCTTCCTTCTCTTCTCCCTTTGATGTCGTGATTATTACGTATACCCTCTTACCCAGATACTCCAGAGTAAATCCATTTTTGCTGATGTCCCCTGCTTGGTGACAGTTATTTACATAATATCCCCTATCTCGTCGTGCCTGAGAGCCAAAGAGTTGTTCGAGACGTATATCTTCCTGCCCAACTGTTGATAATAGGAATGATGTGTTTATAGTGTCTATAGACTAGCTTGTATCCTTCCATGTTAAGGACTGGTGAATGCCATATGTTTTTGATGAGGACATAAAGCTCAAACTTGAGGGAATCTGTAGGATTATTGGAGAGAAATACAAGCTTGAGTATTTGTGAAGAAGAGGGATGCATACGACAGGGCGGCGGAAATCCTCAGATCAACAGGTATAACTCTCGATTCCCTGAGGCTGGACAGGAACCACTCCACCCCATCTTATGTGGATGCGCCTAAGGGGGCGAAGACGTTCTTGATACCCAGGAAGAACGGGATGCTCAACGGTTCCTTTGAATGGAAATCCATGATGAATGATTTCCGTCTGAATACTGAACCCTACCTTGGGCAGTATCATCAGAGGAGCAATTCGGAATCTGGATTCTCTGCCGACAATAAGGTGCTCGGACAGAATGTAGCTCACAGGGGGGATGACAGGGATGACAGCGCAATATTCTGCACAGGCTTATGGCACGACTTATTCAATATTGGTCGATCATAGAATTTTGTCCCACATCTTATATATAAAGGAAGAGAATCTTAACAGATATGTGCAGGATGTTCATGCTAAAGGGCTCTTTCAGTAGCGATTTCGAGGGTATTTTTACCTCTCTTCAGGAAGTCGCCAGAGTTGACCCCCTTCTGGAAAATAAAGGTCCATCTGATGGGAGCCACAGTGATGGGTGGGGTTATCTGAACATAACCGATAGCAAAATAGAGTATGTGAAATTTGGAACTCCCATTTTCCACCATGAGAAGCTGGATACAGGTGATGGAGTTATTATGTGCCATGCACGGAATGCAGCGCCTAATGAACCACTAGGAGTTAACTTTGCCCACCCTCACTATTCCTCAAATGATAGGTTTGACTTCTTCCTTTCCCACAATGGGTGGTTTAATAAAGAAGGGATATCCAGTATACTTAAAAGGAATGATTCTGCCTACCATACAGACTCTGAGATGTTTCTCTATCTCGTTTCTTCTCTTGAAGGCGAACCCGAAAGTAGGATCAGTGAAGCAATTGAACTGGTCAAAGAGAGAGGGCTGATCAGGAGCAGCGCTAATCTCTTGTTCACTGTGATAGATAGGAAGAGCCAGGATTATGAGGCATTCTATTACTCGGATGCTGCCGCTAAATCAAACTATGGCACATACCAGAAATTATTCCTGGTAAGGAATGAAAGATGGTCTGGAGTTTTTTCTTCAAGCATAGTTAAGGCAAACTCATTTCATTTCACAGAAAATGCGGAGGAAGTGGAGAGAGGCAAGCTATTCATGTTGTAGTCATTCAACATCTCAATTCAACTTTTTCTTGCAGTTTTGATAGGGTAAACAACTTGTTCTCAAAATGAGAGATTTAGAAAGCTTTCGCAAAGAAATTAAGGGATTTGACTTGTAATCCCACTTTGCACAATTCACCATAAAATTATGCCTTTATTCCTCATTTTGCATGTTATTTCCTTTAAGTAGGGCTGATCTAATGTGTCTCCCTTTTACAAATTAGTTAATCTTTGGAACAAACTCACAGCGCGAATGAAAACATTAAGCATTGCCTCCTGATAATCTTCCATGTACAGTCAAAAGGAGAACGGATTCAATGTTTCAACGTTCAAAGGAAGCGAGGTAGAGATTGGAGAGAAGCATGGGAGATTGCTGGGAAAGGAAATTGAGAAAGTGATAGAAAGATTCTCTTTTGCTCTCACGAATGACTACGGAAAGGACTGGCAATGGTTTAGGGATTTTTCTGTTTCAAATTTCAGTGAACGCCTGGATGAGAGAATTAAATCTGAAATGAATGCGATCCCGGCGTCATCAGCGAAACATAATGGAACGAGTTTCAAGTTTGAAGATTTGCTGACGCTGAATTGCATAGCGGAGATTGATAGTTATTTCTCAGCCCACGAAAAATCTGCAGTAGATGGAAGATGCTCTTCGTTCATTGCGAATGGGAAATATACTATGGATGGCGATTATATACTTGGTCACACTACTTGGTGGAGATATTATTTAGCAAATAGTTTTAAACACTTCTTTATCTTCAAACCAGAAAGTGGAATACCATTTGCAATGCAGTCGGCCCCCGGTTTTCTCTTCAGTTTCACTGACTTTTACTACAATAAGAGCGGCATCGCGATTTCTGAAACTACACTTGATGGAATCCATACTTACAATGCGGGGGGTACTCCACTATTCCAGAGGCTCAGGTTAGCGATTCAGCACTCTAGTACTGTAGAAGACGCCGTATACCACATCACCAAAGATAATACGGGTGCATACCCAAACGATTATCTCATAGGGTCAATGGATGGGATTGCATTATTGGAACTTGGAACTTTTAATTACTCTTTGATGAAGAGGAAAGAGGGTTTTTTTGTTTCCAGCAATAGGGTGCAATTTGACAATCTGTATTCAGAATGCACGATCAATTACGACACGCTAAACGATTCAGATACATCACGATTCTTGAGACTGAACGAACTTGTCTCATCTGGAAAACTGGATAATGAGTCGGCAAAAAGAATTCTTTCGGATCATTATGATTCTTACCGGCGGGAGAACAGACCTGGAAAGAACACTATTTGTGGCCATAGGGAAACGGAACCCCTCAGGGACACATTTGACAAGCGTCCCGCATTCTTTACCACTGGATCAATAGATGGGAAAATAGTTACGGGTAAAGGGGCAGTCTCAGGGTCATCCACACTGAAGTGGGGTAAACCTTGCGGTGCGCAATTCTCCTCTGAGGAATTCCTATCCAGCCACCCTGAATACGAGTGGTTAAGAGGGCATCTGGAAGATATAAGTCCAGGTGCGTGGTATCAGTTTGATCACGGCTGGGAATAATTGATTATTCATAGCGAAGGTGCACGCAATCCAGCTGCTTCTTCTTCCCCTTATCACAAATCTGTCTCCATAGTTTTCATAATTTGAGGATCCAAAGAATCAAGTATCAATCCAAAGTCTGTACAGTCAAATTCGATTGAAATTTCGCACTGTGTAAAATTTCATTTTTAGCCACCTCCATTTCACTATCTGTGGCGAGGTCAAGCCCTGTATTAAGGTTACGTGAATATTTTGGGAAAGCACTGGAGGATATTTGAACCCTGATTCTGTGTCCCTTTCCAAACACGTGGCCTGTTTTCCACATATCTACCTCCAGTTTGTATATTTGACCTGCCTCAAAGAAATCAATGCGTTCCATACCATTACGGTACCTTCCCCTGACCATCCCATCACAGAGTCTCTGTGCATATCCGCCTGGCCAGACGTCGAGGAGCATGACCATAAAATCGGTGTCTCTTGCATTAGTTTTCACATACAGATTGGCACGAACGTCTCCGAGAACTGCTATATCATTTTCCAGAATACCTGATGTATAAACGAGAACATCATCCCTCCTCTCGACTGATGAGTAATCATCGGGCCCACCGATCTGAGAAGAGGTTGGCTCAGTTATGAATGGTGTTGGGTTTGAAGGGTCGTAAACATAGGAGTCCTTTCCCCACTTTATCTCTTCTATGCTTCGGACAAGAACGCCATCACCGAATCTGCTATTGGCTTTTCCTCCACTTGACAGGAAGAATTTTCTCTGTTTTCCTCTAATATAGGGCCAATCATCGAGATCTAACCATTTATTTTCTCCCATCAGGAATACCTTCACTATCCTCCCTCTCCTTTTACCACTACTCGAAAGGAATTTATGGAACCAGTTAACCTCGATCCCCTCAAGATCGATTATTTCCTTCGAACCGAATTTAATTAAATCCGTGGATATCGAAGAATTCACGGAGTGCCCCCATGGTCCAATGATAAGACCCTGATTCTCCCGCGAGAAAGCGGTCGCTGAGTGATGCCTCATTCCTTCATAATTCAAGAATGTCCCTACCTGCTCGTCATCATACCAGCCAGAGATGTGAAGAACAGGCAAGTCTATAAAGCTAAACCTTCTTTGGTAACATATTCTGTTCCAGTAATGGTCTAGAGTTTGATGTTTCAGGTCCTCCTTCCAGTCTTCAAAATCCATACCGAGTTTTGATGGCATATCTTTTAGTGGAAGAGTCTTGTAAACATTTTCCCAGTCTATTCCATCTGTGCTCTTCAGAGTCCTGCCACTTACAATGTACCGCCAAGAAATGTGCATTGGATCGTGTACTCCAGTTGGGCTTTCCACAAATGGATCTGACGGAGAAACTATGGAAATCATTGCTTTTAAATTAGGGGGCCGCATCAAAGCCGCAAGCCATTGTATTCTCGCAGAATAGGAAGCACCAAAGGTTCCTATCCTCCCGTCTGACCAGCTCTGTTTCCCAGCCCACTCAATTAAATCGTATCCGTCGGTGCCTTCATTGAAATAGGGACGAAAAATTCCATCAGAATCTCCTCGCCCCCTAACGTCAAAATTAAGAAACGCGAAACCATTGCTTGCGAAGAGACGGGCAGACTTCCTAAATCTCTCGTCGTCTCTTCCGTACGGGGTTCGAAAAACAATGACGGGAAAGCGTCCCTTCTTTTCGGGAGTATAAAGGTCTCCCACAAGATCAATTCCATCCCTCATCTTCACCGAAATGTTTCTTTTCACTGTAAAATTCATATAACATACCCTCCAGCTTGATAGAACACGGGATACTTAGCTACTCCAATATACCTCTCAAATTCGCTGACTGACGTACCTTCATCACGTTTATTGCCATGCCCAATGGGGATATTGTTTTTTTGCATTTGAAGTTCATAATTGGAGAGAAGCGTTCCAATATTAGGCATTGTTCCCCTTGCCCAAACATAGTTATTTACAGTTTTACATAAAATTATAGTTAAACACATAACCCGTCACACCTTATGAATTTGTTCCCTAGAAATTTGCCAGGAGCTGATTCTGCAACGGGAGGCCTTGACGAAAAGCTGCTAAACAGAATTGATGCTATATATTTCAGGAGTTCCCCAGAGCCAATGAACATTCTCGATTCCCCCCCTATTTGCGCTTTTCCAGATGTGTCCACCTGACTTAGGTCAAGGATATATCCGGGAGATACACCAGTGATCTCCTCAATTCGTTAGACCTCTTTTGAGTCGTACAGGAACCATGCGGCTTAAAGTTGTCCATTTTGGATATTTTTGTATTTGCTGGTTTCACTGTACTTACTTTCTCTTTGAAGGAGATTATCTCCTCATACCTTGAATTTTCATGGCAGTCCGATATGAGATATCATTCAGTGGACAGATTCTCGACCCATTCCTACGAATTTGCTAGTATTATTCATAATTTCAGGCCTGTTGAACGACAATAGCCTCATGGGTTTGATGTTTTTGGAGAGGTTATTTATCTGTGAACCCTGTTATCACTTTTTCAACGCTGAGCTGACTAAGTTTTTAGACGGTCTACTTAATCCTTTGACCCTCAGTATTCACTGGTTAAGACCTTGAATATTTCCGTCCGAACCTTCCCAGCATCTTCCTTAAGTGCGTCATTGAGTATTTTATACTATATACCTCTCCTTTATGAGAGGGAACACTTCCCTTCTGTGCCAGTCATGCCTCCCCTCCACAATCTTCGCCAACGATTCTCTCTGCTTCACTGTCAACCTTGAAGGCTCCCCTCGTCTATCTTGGCATGAGAGGGTCAAATCCTTCCCAGTTCCGTTTGCGCCCGATATGTAACCATGCTTCTTCATGATGCCTACTGCATCTGCAGTACTCTCATCCCAGTTCCGCTGGTATGTGAACTCTATAAAATTCAGTCTCTTCAGAACTTTTGCATTCTTTTCCAGAGTTCTTGTATTTTTTCAACTTCCATTAATGGGGTCTACTCACCTACTGGATTTACCTCTCCCCCTTTCCAAGATTTAGCATAACGGTATAATCTAAATAGCCACGTTTTAAACTGGAAATTAAAAGGAAATTTGGAGTTACTGATTAAGAATCTATAAAATTAGAATCTCGTGATTATAATGGAGTTAAGGTTAACTGATACTGCGACCACTATTCCACCCAGCCCGTCAGCTTCGTATTTCTCATTAGCTTCATGGTATATAAGATGGTAGGTGCTGTGGGATTGAAGACTATCTCACTCCGCTCCTTCCCTTTGGATCATCCCTTTAACTTTTCAAGGTCGGTCCGTCTTTATTAATGCATACTCAGTGCAATGGAGATGACCAATTTGCAAAGATCCCAATTCGGTTGGCGAATTGCATTAGACTTAGATGGGACAGAGAGTCGCGAGGAAATTGGAACCTGACAATAGTTCGAAGACTCATCAATGGAGAGTGAGCGCGTCAAGGATTAATACTTATTCAAATTGGGATATTATGGACGTCGACAGAAGCGAATTGGAAAGAAAAATTGATTATGTGATGTCAAACAGCATTCCTTTATCAGCCCCTGGTGCCGTAGCACTTGTTTCCTACAGAAACTCAGTACCTTTCTTTCGCGCGTATGGTTCAATGGAGGAATATCACTTCAAATTCCAAAACGACACCATTTTCGATCTCGCGTCACTTACCAAACCGCTTGCGACTTCCCTTCTTTCCCTTAAGCTTATCGACAGTTGCAAGTTATCTCTCAAAGATACAGTGGGAGAATTAAATCTCCTAAACGGATTCATTAATATTCAGAAGCTCACGTTTGAAAGTCTTCTGTGCCACACATCCGGCATGATATCAGACTTCCCTCTTTATGAAAAAGGAAGAACTAGGGAGGCATACCTGAGTCAGATTGAGAGAGAAGCAGGACACGCTGAAATGTATAAGAAGGAGGTCTATAGTGACCTCAATTATATCCTTCTTGGATTTCTCATAGAGGAAATGTACGGTAAACCACTGGATGTGGTATGGCAAGAGGAAATAGGGTCTAAACTTGGCTTAAAGAATAGTGGTTTCAATCTTCAAGCCATGAAGGATAGAATACCACCCACTGAAATAACACGGGAAAGGGGAGTGATTTGGGGAGATGTTCACGATGAGAATGCCTATTATTTGGGAGGGGTAGCAGGACACGCAGGACTGTTCTCAACGGCCCACGACATAGACACGATATTGAAAGCAATGATGAACGGCTCGATTATAAGTAAAAAGACCTTTCAACTCGCAATAACAAATAGGAACGGATATTTGGGAGGTATCTTCGGCCTTGGTTGGATGACAAAGACCCAACTTGGTTCAACAAAGAGTGATTCTTTTGATTTTTCTGGATTCTTCGGAGACTATAGCCCATATGGCTCGGCAGGTCATACTGGCTTCACCGGAACTTCAATTTGTATTAACACTGATCTTGACCTCAGATGCGTGCTTCTCTCCAACAGGACGTTCCCTTCTAGGGGCAATACGAAAAATATAAGGCTGAGAAGACTTTTCCACAACGCTGTGTTCAGTTCAATTCATTGATTTCTCTATCTCCTCCATTGCCTTTTCTATGTCATACTTGTTTCTGCGAAGTATTTCATCTGCTTGATCCTCTCCCATGTTGAAACGGGACGAAATGATTTTTAAGGCTCTTGCCCTTAGTTTGGAGTTGTAATAGGATTTCATGTGCGTCATGTAATTGCCATCGGTCCTTCCAAGGGATACTGCAAGGGTCGTACTTATAATATTTAGGGTCATTTTTTGTGCTGTCCCTGCCTTCATTCGTGTCGAACCCTGGATGACTTCCGGTCCCGTCTTAAGGAGTATGCAATCTTCTGCAGCCTGTTCTAAGGGGGAAGGCGAATTGTTCAATATTGCCACTGTATAACATCCAAGAGATCTGGCATGCTTGATAGCTGAAATGACAAATGGTGCCTTTCCGGATGCAGATATTCCTATGACTACATCATTGTTTGAAATTCTTTTTCTCGAAAGGGCAGTTACTGCAGACCTGGTATTGTCTTCTGCCCCCTCTATAGACCTGGTGAGTGCCTTTATCCCCCCTGCAACGATAAAATCAAAGTAATTCTTCCCCATCCCGTAGGTAGGTTCCATCTCGATGGCATCCAGTGCACCCAATCTCCCGCTGGTTCCTGAACCTACATATAGCAATCTTCCACCACTATTCATTCTTTCTAGGCATCTTTCAATTACCAAGGTTATTTGGGCTCTGGCTCTGCCAACTGCTGAAAATGCAACTTTATCCTCTTTGTGAATTATGCTCACTATGTCGTTCACATTAAGAGAAGAAATATTTGAAGTCCTTTCATTGATATCTTCCGTTCCTTTATCTTTTATGTCCCTCATCCTATGGTATGCATGGGTTATACTAATATTAGGAATTCGATTCAGAATTCTTTCAGTTTCCCATTTTTTATGATACCCTTTACCTTGAACGCCTTATCAAGAATTGCAATGTCGGCTCTAAAATCTTTTCTTATTAGACCTCTATCTCCAATCTTAAGCAACCTCGATTGATTAGTTGACAAATATTGACCTATATCTTCCAGTCTGTAACCCAGAGAGATTAAATTCCGCAGTGCTGCATCCAGAGTGAGAATGCTGCCGGCAATGGTATCCGTCCCCTCAATTGTACATTTGCCTCCTCTTACAAGTACTGGCAATTCTCCAAGTGAATATTTTCCATCCCCTTTCATTGTAGCAGAAATTGAGTCTGTTATCAATATAATTGTTCCTCGATCCTTTTGCCTAGTAGCGATTCTAATGGCAGATGAAGATGTATGGACGAGATCACATATAAGCTCTATAAATATATCCTTCTGGATGTACCCGAAATCCAGAATCGAAGGTTTACGATGATTGAATTCTGGCATCGCGTTGTGGAAATGAGTTATCAGGTTCGCCCCTGCGGCATACGCCCTTGCAGCTGTGTCTTCATCTGAGAGAGTGTGACCCATGGATACTATGATCCCTTCCTTCACCAGCCTATCAATCGCTCTAAGTGCCCCATCCAGTTCAGGCGCAATGTCGATGATTCTCAGAATACTCTTGTGCCTGAGTATTACAGCCATTGTGCTTTCATCACCAGCATGTCTGAGAAATTGCGGATCATGGGCTCCCTTCTTTTCTGGATTTATGAATGGGCCTTCCATCCTGGCTCCGATAATGTCTGCGGCTAACTCTCTATCAATCATTGCCCCATTTTCCACTGAAGTAAGAAAATGTTCCGTAGTGTCAAGGGATGATGAGACAAGCGTGGGAATGAATGCAGTTGTCCCTGTCTCTATGACTTTATCTCTCCATTCAACATAATCACCGGGATCAGCTGTATAGCTATCAATTCCATGTATACCATGGGTGTGTATGTCTATGAAACCTGGTACTGCTATTCTATCTGAAAAATCAAGTGCCTTTCCTTTTGGGTTTTGGGCAATTCCATTAATCTTTCCTCCCTTCACTGAGACAGTCAAGTCATCAATTCGTTTCTCGCCTGTGAATACTTCCCCAAACTCATAGGCTTGAACTTTCTTTACATTAATGATGGTTTCACTTCCTCGTGTAAATTGTTAACTTCTCTTCCTCCTGCGTGCGTATAGCAATGAAGCCAGTACAACAATAATCGCTGTAGGGACAATGATGAGTAGTGAAACATAGATCACAGCGTTTTGCCCATTGACAACGAAATGCAAAGTGGCCTGCGCCATGCCATTAGATCCTATAGCGGTCAGAGCAATATTGTATTCTCCGGGAGTAAATTCGAAGGTGAATACTTGTTGGTCGCTGACCCGGTTCCCGTTTATTGTCCAGATGAAACTATAGTTACCGAATCCCACCCCATTGGGCATGGAAGCAATTAGAGTGATTCTACCATTGCCCTGGGCAAAGACTGATTCATTAGTGACATTCCTGCCTTCCTTTAATAGCGTGATCCTGACATTTTTTTCTTCTGCGAATGTAGGGATATGCATGTACAGCGCCGAAACATTGCTGCCGTTTAACGTAAGAAGACCGTAAAAACTGACGTTCCAATCAACACCGGGAGTGTAATTCCAGATAGCCGCAGGATCGGTCTGGACCACTTCTCCACCTCCTATGTAAAGCATAGCATGTCCATTTCCTGCCCCCCCGTCAACCACTACATCTCCAGGAGAGAGCATGTAGGAGGGGAGTATAGAATAATTTTCCACGTAGTACACGGCTGCCTCAGGAGAGCCATAATATGATGCAGGTATAGGCTGATATCCTATTCTGCTTTCGTCTGTCTGGTTTTGCGGAAATACGGGAAGATCATATCCTGCCAACCAGTCAGCTAACCTGTATACTCCGACAATACCATAGCTGCCGGGATAACCGGATTGATAATTCGTAAGATTGTCGCCGGGTGGATTGCTCGCGAGGGCGGTCAGACCTCCTGCGATGAGTGCCTCAGAGACGAAATGTGCGCAATCCTCAGAACCAAATGCGTCAAGATTCTTCTGCATCACAGAAAGATTTGAGCCAGAGGGGTAATATTTGGTATGAAAATATTTGTCGTGAATCAGGAGACCGTATTTAACAGCAAGGCTCCCGCTGTAATTGAAATGGGCAGTTGGATTTGCAACAGCTGGGGAAACATTGAGAGGGTGAATCTGCACCCCCTGGACTTTCTCCTGAGGGCCGTTAATTAATAACATTGCACACACAACGAAAATAAGTATCATAACAACGTTGCTTCTCATTCCATCATTAGAACAAGTGAAAATATTTCTTATAGCTTTCTGTCCCTGATCTTGAGTCAGGTTATTGTAGTAATGTCTGACAATGATTATTTCACAGTTTTCTAAATGACCCAGATTACCCCTTGTAACCGTCTGTTCCAAATTATAAAGTAAATAACTCAATGAATTTAACGCTGCTCACAAAAAACTATACAGTTTTAAGGGTTGCACACCACCCGATACTGTTATCATTCCTTATAATGTTCACTCTCCTGTGATGCCTTAGAATATTGTAAAAGTTTTTATCAATATGGGAATTGGTAACTGAGCTCAATGAGAATGGGTAATTTTATCCAAGCTGGTATAGAAGGGAAAGACAGAGATAGGACCAAACGGTTTCTCTCTACGGTGAAACCTTTCTCAATCGTACTGCTTTCTAGGGATTTTGACGACCTTCAAGATTTAAAAGCCCTGCTGAAGTGGATAAGGAGACTTTACAGGATTGAACTAGGAATTGACGAGCCCTTCATTGCAGTTGACCAGGAAGGGGGAAATGTTGCGCGGATACGGGAAATTGACTATCTACCCAGTAATTTTGCTATGGGCGTTATGGGAATTGATACCTACTCCAGATATTCTGGCTTAATTGCCGGATATCAGTTGATGAATCTTGGAATAAGGTGGAACCTTGCACCAGTACTGGACACTGCGTCAAACGTCGATAATCATATTGTCATGGAGCGTTCATTTGGGCAATTAGTTGACCTTGTTGGAAAATTGGGTTTGTCGTATATAGAAGGGTTGCAGGGCATGGGAGTTGCTGCAACCGCGAAACACTTCCCGGGACACGGGTACGTATTAGAAGATTCTCACGAGAAATTACCTCATGATCATCGGGAAATAAATTCAGTCTTTAATGGTGCACTTCCTTTCAAACTTGCCGCCAAGAATGGCGTTAGAGCGACCATGGCCTCACATATAGTCTATGATGCTATTGATCCGGATCTTCCGGCTTCTCTGTCGTCCAAAGTCTATGAAATATTGAGAAAAGACTTCGGGTTCGAGGGACTGGCCATCACAGATTCACTTGACATGAAAGCGATCTCTTCCAATTTCTCGGTAAGGGAGATTTCCGGACTAGTCGCTAAGGGTGGACCAGACGTGATAGAATGCGTTGATATGGATATGGCGAGAGAATTTTTTGAAGAACTCAATAAAAAGACTATACACCAGCTGCAGAATAGAACAAGGAGGATAGAGAATCTCATTCCAGAAAGAAAGTTTAAATTTTCGCCACCTTCAGAAGTAATGAATTGGATTTCTGCTGGCGGTGTGAGATGGTTGAGAAGAAAAAATCTATCTCCTGAAAGAAGTTTGACCCTTATCTTTTTAAATTCAACTTTTGTTGCCGAAAAATCATGGCCCTTTAAACTTCGCTCGCTAATAGAGGATAGAATAAAACAATTGGACATTAACTTAAGAGTGACTACACTTGATAGTCATAGGCCAATAAGGAACGATCAGATTATAATTATCGGTAAGAATTTACACCTTGGGGAAAAATGGCAAATAATCGGAAGAATATGTGAAGGGAAGGATTGCGTCTTCCTATCCACGGGAATGCCGGTAGATTCCGGGCTGCTGGATAAGAGGATAGGGTACATTTACTCAGGCGGGGAAAAATATGAAAGCATCATAGCCGCGATCTTCGTTATTCTTGGATTTTTCGATCCATTTGTGGGTACGTCACAGTGCTAATCTATGAGTAGGTACCGTTTTTTTTCTCTCTCCGGTAGCGAGAATACATAATCGTCCAAAACCTTTCTGAGCCCTTCTATGTCGTACCCAGAAAGATAGACTCCCTCCCTCCTATAGGTAAGAACAATTGAACCCAGAACTGCCTCATATCCGTATATGGGATCAATAAATTTTCTGTTCCCGCTTGAGTCTCTTATTTTTGATTTCACTTTTTCCCAGTACCATTCTCCTGACCGAAATACGCCTCCGTAGCCACTGAATTCTAGCTGTTCTGGCCTGCCAAGTCTATTGTAAATTGATATTGCGGTCTTTGCGGTTTCCTCTGATGCATCTTCCATAATAGTTTTAGCAAGGGAATCACCCTTTAGTGATTCTCGAGATGTGAACCTAGCAATTGATGCAATATCCCTGATGTCTATTTTCTTTCCGTAGACCTTATTTATTATGTCTCTCGGATCACTTAGAGAATAATGTTCCCTGATAACCCCCATTAGACTACTCTCAACGAATTCTGACCGTCCATCAAATAGCTTCACTACCTCCTGAATAGTCCGTCTCCCTATGTAGAAGGCCCCTCCCTCATCGTCAAGGAACCAACCCCATCCGGAGGAACGGACTACTTTCTCTTCGACTCTACCGTAACCTACCATACCTGTTCCTGGAGCAACAACTATTCCGTTCCCATCTGGAAACCTAGAAAAGAAACCAGCTTCTCCATCATTAAAATAAGAGATCTTCCTGTTGGGAAAGAGAGAGGAAAGAATCTCAATCATCTCGGATGATGACTTCTCAGAGTCCTTCATACCTGCAATGGCAAAGGTATACTCGTCTGCATCTTTTATACCGGAATTGTGCAATGATTTCAAGACGGAATTCTTAAGATTCCTCTTAAAACCTGTTAGTCCCACATTCCTTAAATTTGTTGAGCCGGATATTCCGACGCCTAGAATTTCTGAATTTTGGTTGTAAACAACCGAAATTGTTTTGGTAGCCCCTCCGTCTACAGAAAGAAAATACATAGAGAGTTAATAAATAAAAAGGATAAAAAATGTTTCAGAATTAAGTGCCTGGAGGTGGCGGCGTTTCTTCTTCCTTTTTTGGTGCGCCTTCTTTTTGTTGCTTGCTCCTCTTATACAGGAGATATACAGGAACGACAATGATAACTAGTACAATTACCGCTATCACATAGTAGAGGTAGGCAGGGAATGGTGATGTAGTAGTTGGCGGTGCGCCTGGAGCATATATCTTGAGGAGATTAATCATACCTACAGGGGAATGATTCTGATCGAATCCTGCTATCTTTTGATCGTTGAAAGCATAGTAATTCCCTATGTCACCAATAAGCACCATTGGTACTTGAACAGCAACAATTTTCTGTACTTGGAACAGGTCACTCATGAAGGCTGCCTTGTTCGATACTTCTGTGAATGACTGATTGAGCAGACTACTAACGGTAGCATTGCTCCAGTGCGTTATAAATCCGTCCCAGAAACTGCTTGGATCAAATAGATCCCAGAGGACATACCACGGATTAGAGAAGGATGGGGTGGCGCCGAAATAGCTTAGGTCAGGAGTGGCCAGGGAGACGTTGCTCTCAAACATGTCGGTGGCCCATGGACCGAACGGTACGACTGATTCAGTAACAGAGAATCCTATCAGTGAAAGATCGTTTGTTATGAATGATGCCGCCGTCATCCAGTCAGAGATTGGTGGTTCAACTATTGTCAACTTGACTATTGTACCATTCGGGTATGTCCAAAACCCACTGCTGCCCAGTGTAAGGCCAGCTTTCTCGAATGAGGCAGTGGCCTGACTCGTGTTGTAGTGATATTCTGGAAGCCCTGATGCCCACCACGAATAATTTGTCCACGGTTCCCCTCCGAATGACCCCTGTCCCCCGATTCCATCCTCTGCCTTCTGCATTATCTGAGTTTTGTTTATTGCGTATGCCAGACCTTGCCTGAAGTACGTATTGTTGAATGGTGCAACCCTCGTATTGTCCCAAAGGTAGAAAGCCCAAGGCATCTTGTAGATATAGTTCACCATGTTGCTTGTTGTTTTCAGTGCGTTGTAATCGCTGATAGCAGGATATTCGGCATCAATACTCCCACTCTTAAGGGACAGCGTCATGTCAGAGGTTGATTTGAATGGTTCGATTATCAGGTTCTGGATATGTGGAGTACCCTTCCAAAAATGCGCGTTCGCAACAAAATCCATCGCAGATTCACTCACGGACGTAAGGATAAATGGTCCCGCCTGGAGTTGGTGCCCTATGTTCATGTTAGTGTAACTTCCTATATCTGATATGTTAGAGTATAAGGAGTTCCAAGAGTAGGGAATTATGGTCTGTATTCCAATGTAAGTTAGCATCATTTGAGATGGGCTGTTGGTTACAAACCTTACTTCGTAATTGTTAATCGCCGTAACGCTTACTATGTATGAATCAACGCCATTGACATCGAGTGTTGAGTTTGCCTTCAACACGTCAAAGGTGAAAACAACGTCTTGTGCTGTTATCGGACCTGCAACCTGTGTCCCGTTCATCCAGGTAGCGTTTTTCACAAGATTGAATGTATACATTGTTCCGTTGGGACTTACTGTGTAGTTGTTTGCCAGCCACGGGAGAAGTGTTCCGTTCGATGTAGAGTAGAGCAGTCCAGTTGGATACATTATTGCAGTTGCTTCACCTGCTAGGTTCAGTGCGGTCAAAGGGTTAAGATCAGTCACCGGTGTGGACACAGGTGTCCCCCATATAAATGTCCCAGTCGAGGAAGACGCTGCGTATCCACCTGAAAAGAATAGGGTGAATGACATCAAGACCAGTACAGTGACAATGGCAACCGTAAGTGTTTTTCTGCTTCTTTTTTCCTTGGTTTCTTCAAAATGTGAATCAACCATAAATGTATACTCTGCTTTCCGATATTAATATTTCTATACTATCAAGTGGTAACGATATCCTGGAAAATTGTATTGTTAAGCATTGAAATCTACGTAGCTTTTATTTTATCTTGAATAGAAGATGAGAGCCGAAAGACAATGGTCCCACCACTGAGGATAAGTTAATATTTCTATTATTTCTACGTTCAATAAATGAACGGAAGATCAGTTGTTCTATTCGCTGTTTTTTCTATCCTCATTCTCCTTATGCTAGTTGCTTGGACGTCTCAAGCTCAGACATCCTTGAACTTGAAGAATGATAGCAAAAAAAGTGCCATTGTATGGATGGGTCTTGAGATTACCGGAGAGAATATCTCGGCAGACCTTTCTGCAATAAGGGAACACAAAGATGACTTGACAGGAGTATCATTTGAGCACTATATGATTGACTCTCAGGGAGATCTGGAACCAATCTTCCCACTCACAAATGTAACTTCTGCCATACAATCAGATGGTCTTCAAACCTTCCCGATGATCATAAGCGTGAATCTGAATGATATAGAATATCTCATCAATCATCCAAATCATTTCATTCAGGCAGCCGTATCACAAGCCGTGGCAGAAAGATTCACTGGATTCAATGTTGATTTCGAGCCCACGAAAGCGGCAAACAGTACTGTTGCAATGGAATACTGTAGGTTCTTGACAGATTTTGCGGATGCTCTCCATTCTGAAGGAAAGATACTGACAGTGGATGTGACCACATGGAACCAATTTTGGAATTTCAGTGCCCTTGGGAACACGACCACTGACATCCTCTATGATATGGGCACATATGCATCTCCATCGATCGACTTTGCCTCCGCACTAGAATATGCGGCAATGGAGATTCCATTAAGCAAATTGGGAATAGGGTTAATTACTGTAAACGTTAATAATGGTTCTATTCTTGCAAACTACTCAGTTTCAGCGAGATTTCAGTTTCTCGAATCTTACAATGTGACAAATGTTGCCGTCTGGGATATGCCTCTTAATTCTTATTGGTGGGTATACCTTTCTAATTTCCTCGGAGAAAAAAATAACCACATTATTAATAAAAATCTTATTATTATAATAATCACTATCCTCGTGGCCGCCGGGGTTTCTTTCCTCTTCATCTTCAAGAGAAAAAGAAACCGGATTTCATGAATATTTGCGGTCCTTTTTGAAGGAGAATAGAGTGACTTCTTCCTTTAACAAAACCCATCTACTCAGGGAACCGTCCAATCTTCTCAAAAATTCTCATCAGCGACCGAGAATAATCTGAACCGTCAAATAGGTCATTCTCCGTTACCCTTGAATAATGTCCGTTTGCGTGTATAATCTTTCCACGACCCATGTATATCGCCACGTGGCCCTTAAAGAAGATAAGATCACCTGGCAGGGAACTGTCGAAGTCTTTTACAGTTATCGAAGCATCTCGCTGCTCATTTGAATTTCTGGGAATCTCTATTCCCGAAAACCTGAAAAGTCTCTGCGTGAAACCAGAGCAGTCAAAACCAAAATCAGAGGTTCCTCCCCACAGATAAGGTACCCCCATGAATCTTCTTGCTAATTTGACCGGCGAAAAATGCCTGTTCAGTGTTACCAGGTACCTCTCTGGTATCATAAATCTTGTCACATCATCTTCACTAATAAGGGACCCAAATGGTAGGGCCATTATTCTATTCCTGTGTTGCTTTGAGAGCTTATAGACTCTCTCTGACTCATTGCCTAGGAGGGATCTTTTCATATAGCCAACAACGCCATCCTTTCCCCTAACCTTTGCAAATTCCCCTACTTCTTCTAAGATCTCTACTGTCTCTCCATATACCAGTTGAGAATCCCTTTCGGAGTTCGTTGAAGGTTTAGTCCTGATATCGGCTACACTTGTTATGACCATCACCTTTTTTTATGCGATTCTATCACAAAAACATTACTTCTGGTTCACCGTTTCTTGGAACCTTTTATTTCAAGCTCGAGAGGGTGCACTAAGAAGTGAAACATTCTAGTAAAGAACATTGATATTGCGATTTAGCATACCGTTACATGGAGATTGAGGGGTTTGCATGGATTTCCTGAGTTATTTTGATGTGGAGCACAACACACTCTACATGGATGGGAAGAAAGTCATTGAAATAGCGGAAAGGTACGGAACACCCCTTATATTATATTCAAAGAAGAGGATACTTGAGAATATAACGGCAATTAGAAATGCATTTCAATCAAGTAGCCATTCCATCCATTTTGCAGTGAAGTCGAATTTCAATCCTTTCATACTTTCATTAATGAAGGAAAACGGAGTGGGAGCTGACGTATCCAACTATAACGAGGCAATACTTGCACTAAGAGCCGGAATTAAACCCGACGATATTATTGCGTCTCCGAACAATATGACAAGGGAGGAACTTCTAAAGATCATCAACCTTGGAATTGCAGTGAATTTTGACGATGTCTCCCAGATGGACCTGGTTAAGGATCATCTTCCGCACACGGTCTCCTTCAGAATTAATCCTGGAATCGGAAAAGGGGAGTTCACAGGCATTACGACGGGTGGAAAGGGAAGTAAATTTGGAATTCCGGTATCATCCGCTTTAAGCGCATATCGTAAAGCAAAAAATTCTGGGGCTAGGAGGTTCGGAATTCATATGATGGCCGGATCTAATATCCTTGATCCTAGTTTTTTTAAGGCATCTACAGGTATTTTCTTCGAAGTTGCAGATAAGATATCCAGCGAGGGCGATGTGGAATTTGAGTTCCTCGATGTCGGAGGTGGATTTGGGGTGCCCTATAGGGATTCAGATGAGAGGCTTGACCTTAACACTGTAGCAGCAAATATAATGGAGAACTTCAATAAGTACCAAATAAATGGGATGTTTAAAGGTTCTAAACTTATCCTTGAACCTGGAAGATTTCTTGTTGCTGACGCAGGGGTACTTCTTGCAAAAGTGACAAACATAAAAAAATATGACAAATTGATCATAGGAACCGATGTCAGTATGAATACTCTCATAAGGTCCCCACTATATGGAGCAACCCATCCTGTTCTGGTTGTCGATAAAGTAGGCGAGAAACCAGTGGTAAACGCTGATATTGTAGGTCAGGTTTGCGAGAATACTGATGTCCTTCGGAAAGACGTAATGCTTCCCAAATTGGAATATGGGGACCTACTGGCTTTTCTCAATGCCGGGGCTTACGTCACGTCGATGGCTTCCAACTACAATATGATTCCAAGGCCGAAGGAAATCATGTTGGACGGTAATGATGAAATAATGTTGCGGAGAGAAGACACTTTAGACGATATGCTTTCGCAGTTCATCTTTCCTTGATCTCTGTCTCAATATTTCATATCCCGTTTTCGGTTCATTATTACCTTGCTAAAGATCATTAGCAGGTCAGCTGTTTAAGGAATGAACTTCGGCACCGTCGATTTAATCTTTTCTTTTACAGGAAACGGGACTTGAAGGATAAATTACGCAAGAAGGAATGTAGATCCAATAAGTGGGGACCTCATTTACTGTAGCTCCAATTGCTGATGCTGAAAGATCACATCGTAATCTATTTGTTCGATAAATCTATTCAAATTCAATTATTGAATAAACTCATTTTTTATTCTTGGGTTAACCACCGGAGTGAATCTCGCAATGTCAGAACTAATGCTGGCGCAGTCTGTCACCGCTTTGATATTTGAACTCTCAATCAGATAAATGCGATTCAAAGGCTCCAGGTCTGGCATATCTTACCTTTTATGCGGTTAACAAACATTCTTTGCGCTCGTCAACCTCATCTAATTTCTTGTTTAAGAGCTAACAGCCCTCTTCCTTGAATCCCATTGTTCAACAATCATCATCTGAATTTTTATACCAACCCAAGAGGTATAGTTCATTATGCATCTCTCAGAAATCGTAACAATGTCAGATGGAAAGGAAAATGAGGGGGCTGTTTTGTGAGACCGTTTTTTTCAAAGTGACGCCAAAAGGCCGTTACTTAACATGCTTTACTAGATAAATCGTTCTAAAATAAATGGTCAACGGCTGCATCTCTTTCAGGATTGACATTGCTGAAATATCTAAGTAATAATCTGCATCCTGAGTGTGTTATTCACGTCGGGATAAACGCCGTAATATTGCGTATATGGACTGACGCCGTAGGTCAGGATTGTATTCCCTTTCCTCTCCACATTTACAACTATGTCGAATATTTGATTTATTGTTCCAATCAGTTTCGAATCGTGATTCATCATTATGAGTGAATCCTTGGTTCCCCTTATGTTACTTGAAACTCTTGAAATGATTTCATCTGTAATTCTGGATCCTTCAAGCTTCTCCAACGCTCTGGTCGATTCGATGAATAATATTCCATCGGTGCTATCCGATAGCTCAACTATATTTCTCATGTACTCCCTCATTCTTTCTTCCTTGGTTGTCTGACCCAGGCCAGCTATAAACCTCTTCCCGGACACGTCATTTTCCAAGTCTACTATCCTGATGTTGTTCTCGTAGTCTTTCAACGGAAGTGCTTCATTTATGAAAGTATATGTCTCCATTGGTCCCTTGTCGGGGTCCCCTAAGTACAAAATGCCTTTATTTTCCTTAAGCGCCTTGACAATCGAGGGTACAAGCAAAGAATAAGCCACATCAGTTTTGATGTTTATAAAGTTGAAGGCAATAGCATTCTTTCCCTTGACGTCCACTATTTTCTTGTCAATGAAATTGATTCCTGTAACTATTCCTTGCAGGTCTGTTTCGTGATTGTAGGTGTACGTTCCAATGTAATTTGTAGGAGGGATGTATGCGAACCTCCCCCCATCGAGGGTGTAGCTATATTCGTTTGACTCAATCTGGGTGTATCTCATTTTTTCAAGCCGGATGTTCCTTATGATTCTTGAATCAATGAATTCTTTGTGCAAAGTAATTACTCCATCAACAAGGTAATCCAACCTGTTTAGCTTGCCTTCTACATCTGACTCACTGACTATAACCAGATCGATTCCAGAGTTTTCAACAATGTCCTTCTGTAAGGCGAATATCATCTTATCTTCTTCAATACCGAGCTTTCTTGATATACCCTCTATGCTGTCTATGATAAGTGCTGGTTTCTGTTTCATTATGAGGTTTAGGGAGTCGATTGTTCTCTCTAGCTCGGCAGAATTGATGCCAAGAGAATCAAGGTTGTAGGTTACGACTTTATCTGGTCTTTGATTCACTAGGCTCCTGAGTACTTCATTACCTGATATCAATACTTCGCTCTGCTTCTGCTCATTTGTCTTAGGATTAATAGTTCTCAGGAATCTTTTCCCAGCATCTATTATCCTGTTCTTCGAATCTGATTCTTTGACCCACGGAAACTGATTGTAGATGGATTGATCGCCGACCCTTGTCGAAAGATAGACGGATTTCTGGGGAGTAAACACGTTTTCCATCATCTCAAGTGCAAGCGTCGTCTTTCCCGAGCCCGCGGAGCCTCGTATTATGAGCGATTTTCCCCACGGATTTCGCAAGAAGCCTTCAATCTCTGGTGGAAATCTTGATAACACAATTATGCATTAGGAAGCTGTTTAAATAATTTGTCGAAGAAAAAAATTAAATATATTCATCGGCGGCATCTTCTTCCTTAGCCTTTTCTTTGAGGACTTTTTTTAGCAGTGGGTGCGGCTTCTCTTCAGGTTGATATTCCACGACCGTCGGTTTCATCGCATTATCATCGTTGTGGTGAGGATGTTTCTGACTTAGCAGCTTTGGCCTGTCCTTATCCCTTATCTTCAGTTCTGAGATGCTCCCCCCTAAGAATCCAAATGCTATCAGTACAGCCCAGTTTGGAGGCACAGCAAGCAGGAATGTGCGGAAACTACTGAACATCAATGAAACAGAATAGATGAGAGAACCCAAAAATGGGTTTAAAATTTGAATGTGGTAAAGAATGTTGCCAGAAAGATAAGAAATGACCATCGGAGGAATTTGTATTACATATGTTAGCAAATATGCAGATGTCCCGAAAGCAACCGAAATAATTGAAGTCACAAGTAGACCTTTGTACTTGTTCCCTGCTGCCCTACCTGCGACGTACCCAGAAAGCATCGGCCCAAATATAGGTAACCACCACAGAAGAACCGTCCCAACAAGAGCGATGACAAGAGATCCTTTGATCGAATATCTGCCCGTTTCCTTGTACCTGTTCCATCCCTCAAGTGTAATGAGTGACATTAGTCTGACAATAGTCATACAAAGATAAATACTTTTCCTATATATTTTCTAGAATATTATATAAGTATAAATATATGAATACCAACGTTTCGTAGACCTTTTAACTTCGTCGTTCATTCGTTTCCACCACATATGGCACGTCTGAAAATTAAGGTATTGCTTTAGGTTCGGTGCGGCATTACCTCACAAAGAACCTCACAAAGAACCTCACAAAGAATATAAATTACTGTAATATTCCGGGGGAGTGATTTGATCTACGGATAGGAGAAACATTTACCTGATTTCAATTGGCTCTTTCATCAGGACTTTTGGAACTGGGGCTGTCTGGGCATTTACGGCCTTATACTTGTCAAAAATCCTTCACGTCAACCTTATATTCATTGGAGCTGTTTTCGCAATAAATGCTATCTCAGGGGGTTTAATCCAGATTTATTCTGGATATCTGGGAGACAAGTACGGGTTCAAAAGAACGATATTGATATTCTCCTTCGGGTCTGTATTTTCAATATTCTCGCTTTTCCTAATATCACATTTCACTACTTCTGCGGAGATATTTATCCCTGTCTTCATAGTCAGTAACCTGGTTGTCTCCCTTTACCAACCCTCGACCAATGCATTGCTGTCACTTAGTAGCGAGACCGCATTATCGGGATTTTCCACCTTGCGAATTGCTGCCAATCTTGGCTGGGCGATCGGTCCAGCACTAGGTGGAATTATTATCACCATTTACGGATTCTCTTTCATTTATCTCGTCGCTTCTGCCGCGTCATTAATCTCGTTCCTGATGTATTTCATGCTCCGGGATATCGGCAAGACGGGCCAATTTATCAATAAGAACATGCTCATAAATGATAGACGTATGACCATATTTGGTGTGAGCATTACATTTCTTTTCGTGGTAGTGTCCCAATTTTCTGTCACGTTATCTATCTACGCAAATGAATTCATGGGAGTGAGCTACTCCTCTGTCGGCCTGATATACTTTACAAATGGAATAGTGGTGGTTCTTTTCCAATGGCCTATTTACCTCATTGTCAGAAGAATTGGAATGTGGAACGGAATGCTTGCCGGAACAGTGCTGTATATCATGGGTTATTTTTCTATGGCCATGGATCATCATTTGATACAATTCCTCGTTTCAATGTTCATACTGACTCTTGGAGAGAACTTCGTCACTCCAACGGGGAATGCAATTGTTTCCCAAATCGCAAAAGGAAAACGTCTTGGATCGTACATGGGGTTATACAATTTCTTCAATTCGTTTGGAAGAGGAATGGGACCATCATATGGCTCTTTTTTATTGTCAGCATACACAAATCCATTTGATATTTGGGGGTTCGCAGTATTACCTGGTGGAATCGCATTCCTTCTCCTGGCAATCCAAAAATTCAGAATGAAGGAAATTAATTAGAAAATCCCAGATCCATGACTTTGTAATCATTCAATTATGAACGTATATGAAACACTCACGCCTGTGAGACGAATGATTCTCCCGATACGACCTCACGGAGAACAAACGCTGATATTATCCAGATAAGCCCTACAAGTACCGGAACTATATTTCCGATGTACAGTCCAATTCCAACTAAAATTAATGGTAAAATGTAAAATAAAATAAATAGAATGAGTTTCCTCGCATTCATTCAGATCGTCTATCCGAAAAGAGCTCCAAGCCCGGCTACTGCTTCTTCCTCACTCTTGTCCTCTTTCTTCTCTTCCTTCTTTTCCTCTTTCTTCTCTTCCTTCTTTGAGGATGTCTCTGCCTGTGCGACTGGCTGGACTGCAACCATTGAAGATTTTATTGCCTCCTCAATGTTCACGCCTTCCAGCGATGTAATGAGGCTCTTGACCTTTGCGGGATCAGGTGTTACTCCTGCCGCTTTCAGTATTTCGGATACTCCTTCTTCTGTCACTGGTTTTCCAACCGCATTCAGTATCAGTGCGCTGTATATGTATTCCATATTATCCACCCTTAATTACTTACAGATAATAAATTTGATGCTTTAAACATATCTATTGTGCCACCCGATCTGAGATTGATGCGTTTAAAGCCTCTGCATTTTTTCTTGCCATCGCCATCAGTTCACCAATAGTATCTTTTGTCGGGTAAGCTACTCCCAAAGAGAGAGCTTTCGCGTTCTTGTATGCGTTTCCGATCATGATTGGGACTGTAGTGCTGTTGAGATAAGAGATGTGAAGTGCAAGTGAAATTGCTCTCGAGTGACCAGCGCTCAACTTATTAAGGTAATCCTGCACAGAAACGTTGAGTACATCGTTGTGGAATATGGTTCCATCTTCAAAAGAAGCCCTGAAATCAAGACCTATTTCCAGAGGCAGTATCTCCAGTTTAGATAGTGCTATTGCCTTGTCCCTCGATATTTTGTCTCCTTTCTTTACTACGACCGTTTCCTTTCTGATTACTACTTTCCCCTGATCTATAGATGCAGGTATCCCTGCTTTTTGTAGTTCTCCAACTACTGGTCCAGGTTTGAGGTTTGTTGGTTTTGCCTCAAGTATTACATCTTCCGGGGCAATCTCCCCTCCTTTGGCAGGTGCCCTTGTTCTGCTGTTCTGTATTTCCCTGAATAACTTGAACGAATTCTCCATTGAGAAAATTGCAGCGACTGGGCCTTCAGCGTGTTCTTCAAGTCCTCTGATATTCTGAATCCCTGACTCGTCAAAGGCCCTCATTAAGAGCGATTTCTTGATGACCTTTATCGTGGCCTTCCCTCTCAGCAACCTTCTGATCTGTTGAAACTGTTTCGCAGGAACTCTATCTATGCCAACCAGTGCTACTGATTTTGCACCTTTTATCTCTTTGATAACCTCATTGATTGCCGCCGCTTTTGATTCTGAGAATCTGTTCTCTTTCATCTTACTTCATCTCCATTTTTACGGCAGGTCCCATGGTCGTTTTCACATAAATGGCCCTGATGTTTTCTTCTCCTTTCTCAAGCTTGGATGTAATTCTCTTAAGAACTTCGTTTCCATTCTGGGCAACCTTGTCCACTTCCATCTCCCTGGTCCCGATTGCTACGTGAATGACTGGTTTCTCCTTGCTTCTTGCCCTTACAGTCCTTCTCAGGTTATTGACGATGTTGACTGGATCGACATTGGCAGGAACAGGTCTTGGTACCTTCCCTCTTGGACCCATTACTCCCCCAAGAATTTTTCCGACCCTAGCCATAAGTGCAGTTTCTGCGATGAAGAAATCAACATCATTCACTATTTTTTTAGCTGACTTCTTGTCGTCTTTCAACTTATCTAGCTCATCAGCAGTTATAGTCCTATCGGCTATATCCTTCACTTTTGCAATCATTTCGTTCCCGCCGATCACTCCAATCTTCAATTTTCTACCTCTTCCGTTTGGAAGAATTATTTCCTCATTTATCCTGTTCTTGGGATTAGAGAGATCCACATCCTTCAAATTTATTGCAAGTTCGACTGACTCCTTGAATTTTCTCTCAGGAGCCTTTTCTATCGCTTCTTCTATGCTTTTCTTTAGCTTCTCAGCATCCATGAATTATCACCTGTGTAGTACAGCGAGCTTCACAGCTCTCCTACATCAGAGCTTGAGTGAACCATCTTTAATAAGTTTTTGTATTTCCTTTGGGTCTTTTTTATTCACTGTCACTCCCATCGAGACGCATGTTCCAAGGACCTCTAGAACCGCTGTTTGGATGCTTGCGGCGTTCATATTCACAATTTTGGTTTCTGCGATCTTCTTTATCTGATCTAGTTCTAAATTTCCGCTGACCTTTGTCCTCACAGCACCGGTGGCTGTCTCTACTCCTAGCTCCTTCTTCAACAGTGCCGATACAGGTGGCATACCGACAGTTACGTTGAATTTTTTCGTCTCCGGGTCAACCGAAACTTTCACAGGAACCTGCATTCCCGAGAATGCTTTGGTTTTATCATTTATTTCTTTCAGTACGAGGCCCAGGTTGATACCTAAAGGACCCAAAGCAGGACCAAGTGGTGGTCCGGCAGTTGCTTTACCTCCTTCTACCATTACAGATACTTCTTGTGGCATTTATTTCACCTCTTTATCAAGGACCTTCACAGAGTCCGCCTTGACAGTTAACGGAATAGGTACGATGGCATTTTGCAATTCCAGCGTTATTTCATCCTTGCCATTGTCTACGTGAGTAATCCTGGCCTTTTCACCTTTGAAAGGGCCCTCTATAACTTCCACATAGTTCCCTATCTCAAGAGATTCAACGGCAGGTTTTGAAATAAGATAGTTTTCTAACTCAGAAATATCCACTTCTCCCGATATCATGTTTCTCGCTCCTCTGACGGTCTTAAGCAATGCTATTGTTCTATCTGGATACATTGTCTCAATAAATACATACCCCTTTAAATCAGGAGGAGCAAGAATCGAATAAATGTATTCTGCATTTTCCGTTCGTGCTTTAAGGCCAATGTCCCTGGCAATTTTAGTTTCCTGTCCAATGGTCGTTTTTATAACGATTATGGTCTGTTTTATTGTTACTGTAAATAAGTCAAAAAATTCTCCATTCTGCTTTATCGCAACCGATGATGAATCGCCCATTTCTCCGCCTTTCGGGGTCTCAAGAATGAATGGTATTATTGTTTTTTCTCCCTTTGAAAGTTTGTAAGGAACCTTTAGGACTTCTGGATTCTGAGGAGAAACACTAATGGGTTTTGCCTTTTTCTGATCCAGTCCCAGAAACCATTCTATTTCTTCCCTTGACTCTTTTATCTTCAGTGTGAACTCCAGTTCGCCCTGAATATCTCTGGATTCATCGTTTTCAAGGTTTATATTAAAGGATATTTTCTTGCTGGTACCAGCTTCTATATTCTGCTGTTCACAGCTCCATCTGACCATTTATGGCACCTGAAAAAACACATTCATGACTAGATAAATTATGAAACCCACTCCGCCTATGATTATAATGCCAACTCCAGTGATGATAGCAGACTTGCTATACTCATCTCTCGTGGGCTTTCTGGCCATTTTCAGTATTCTTGAGTATTTTCCCTTCCCTATCCTGGATACCCTATCAGTAATTGAATGCTCTACTTCAAGGAACTTGTCGTCAACGGTCATTTCATCCTACCTCTAAATATACTTGTTCTTGGCTCCTACCAGTATGGTTAATACCTTTATATCATTTTTCATTGATTCGTCTATCCTTGCGCCCCAAATAATTCTTGCATTGGGATTTATTTTCTTTCTCACTTCTTCAAGTACCAGATGAGCTTCTTCCACAGACATGTTGGAGCTGCCAGTAACCGATACTATCGCGGAGGTGGCAGTCGAAGTATCCATGTCCAAGAGTGGTGAATTCATTGCTTTTTTTGCTGAATCTACGGCCCGGTCTTGCGCGCCGGATTGGCCCATACCCACCATCGCAGTCCCCCCGTCCTTCATTACGGTCTTCAGGTCATTGAAGTCAAGATTCACCAGCCCGGGTTTTGTTATGAGTTCAGTCAATCCCTTGATTGCCCTCATAAGCACTTCGTCCGCAAATCTGAATGCTTCATTCAGAGGGAGTCTTGGGACTAGCTGGAGTAGTTTATCATTAGGAACGACTATTATTGTGTCAGATTTCTCCTTCAACTTTGCAAGTCCCCAAGAGGCATTCTCCATCCTCATTTTCCCCTCTCCAGAAAAAGGAAGTGTTACTACTGAAATGACGAGAGCACTTGCACCCTTTGCTATTTCCGCAACAACTGGAGCAGATCCTGTACCTGTCCCGCCCCCCATTCCCGCTGTCACAAAAACAATGTCTGACCCCTCCACCGTGTTTCTGATTTCGTCTTCAACCTCTCTTGCCGCCATCTCACCTATCTGCGGGATAGCACCTGCACCGAGGCCCCTCGTAGCTCTCCTTCCAAGCAGAATTTTCTTTGTTGCCTGAGTAAGCAATAGATGCTGGGCGTCCGTATTTGCGGCCACAATTTCAGCCCCTTGTATTCCCTCTTCCATAATTCTCGTGATGGTATTAGACCCAGAACCGCCGCAACCGAAAATCTTGATATTGGTTTTTAAACCTTTGAGTACTTCAATTAACTCTGCATCCGTATCTTCAAAAGTCTCATTGTCTTGCATATTTATGCCAAGTTTGATAAAATAAATGAATATAAATACATTGTCAGTTATTGTTTTTCAGAATACCCTACTGCCATTTGTCTATTTGCAAAGGAGAACTTCTTTCCTTCATTGAATCCAACTATTCCTAGCGGAAATTCTGAAATTTCGAACGTTTCATTCCAGTATTTTTCCATATTTCCCCGATTATTGAACATGCTGAAAGACAGAGATTTACGCAGGATCTCCTCTCCAGTACCAGTGGCAGCAATGCCAAAATTGTCGCCAACATATATGCCCGCACCTGGGATAGGCGTATCTCCAACCCTTCCTCTCAACATTGGGACTGATCCACCGGTTGAAAGGGCTGCTGCAACCCTTCCATCATAATCGGCCACCGCCCCGACAGTATCAATTATTTGAATTCCTGGGATTTTGAATTTTGGATTTGTCAAGGCCTCCTTTCTTGCTTCCACCAGTCTTTTCATGGATTTTTCCGTGGTGGGATCGTAGAACGGGTGTCCCATTGCACGTGCAAATTTTGTGGCTCCGTCACCAGCCAGAATTACGTGTGGACTTTTTTCCATCACTTCTCTTGCTACCTGAACTGGGTTTTTCACAAACTCTATATTTATCACGGACCCAAAATTCTCTTTCAACATTACGGAGGCATCCATTTGTATCGTCCCGTCAAGCCTCATCACAGATCCCGTTCCAGCGTTGAAATTCAAGTCATCCTCCATATACTTTACTGCGGCAACTACAGCGTCAAGTGGATCTGCATAATTTAAAGATAGGGATGCATATTTGTCAAGAATGGTGCTTAAATCGAGATTGCTTCCAACTCCTCCGTGAAGGATAATTTTTCTCATGGGAGGTAATGCATCGTGGATAAATATTTATTACGCGCGTCATTTAATAAAAGATGTGGTTAAATAGAGACCTAGTATCGATTGGAGACTTGTCAAAAGAAGAGATATTGGAAGTTCTTGCTAAAGCTAATTCACTATTGGAGTATGGGAAATCTGGCCATCCAGATTTGCCCCTCAAGGGAAAGATAATCGCCACCCTTTTCTATGAACCAAGCACAAGGACAAGATTAAGCTTTGAATCTGCTGCCAAAAGGATGGGTGCCGAAGTACTGGGATTTGGGTCTCTTGAGAGCACGTCGGTTGCAAAGGGCGAGACCCTGTTGGATACTGTGAGGATTATTGACGGGTACTCTGACGCCATAGTCCTAAGACATCCCTCAGAAGGGGCCGCCAGACTCGCTTCAGAGTATTCAGAAGTACCGGTCATCAATGCGGGAGATGGTGCTGGACAACATCCAACTCAGACGTTGCTGGATATATTCACAATATGGAAAGAAGTCGGGAAAGTTGACGATACGACCATAGGATTTGTCGGGGATCTGAAATATGGAAGAACGGTTCACTCACTCTCCAAGGCACTTTCCCTTTTCAATGTGAACCTTCATTTTATATCCCCTGAACAGTTAAAACTGCCGAAACATATAAGGAAGGAAATAGAGAAAAAGGTCACGGTCAAGGAACACAAAGACCTGGAGGAAGTCATCCCTAAATTGGACGTGCTTTACGTCACGAGGATTCAGAAGGAAAGATTCCCGGATCCTGAGGAATACAAGAAGGTTGCAGGAACTTATGTTCTGAGAGCTTCCACAGTTTCAAGGGGGAAAAGGAGCATGGTCATCATGCACCCATTGCCAAGAGTTGACGAGATTCCATTTGAAATTGATAATCTGCCACAGGCGAGATATTTCAGGCAGGCTGCTTATGGGGTACCTGTAAGAATGGCACTTTTGGATCTCATACTGAGAGGTGAGTAGATGTCAGAAGAACAGACTTTGAAGATTGAGAAAATTCAAAAAGGGACAGTCATAGATCATATCCCGGTGGGAAGGGCACTGCAAGTTTTAAAGATACTGAACATATACAGCGATATCGGGCTCACAGTGAGCATTGCAATACACGTAAAGAGCAAGAAACTTGGATTGAAAGACGTGATCAAGATAGAAGAGAGAATCCTTGATTCGTCGGAACTGAACAAAATTGCATTGGTTGCCGAGGGAGCGACTATATCGATTGTGGACAATTTTGAAGTCATAAAGAAATTCTCAGTGAAGGCGCCGGAAGTGGTAATTGGGATTCTCAGATGCAGTAATCCCAGATGCATTACGAACACGGGTGAAAATGTGAAGAGCTCGTTCATTATTACCTCAAAAGACCCGATAATATTGAAATGCCATTATTGCGAGAGAGAGATGGAAACGGACGAAATTATTGAAAATATAGTCTAATTTTATTTTCTTAATATGGATACCTTCAAAATATTTCCGTCTTCCAGTTTATATTTTTCTCTTAGATTGTCTGGAGATATTATTTCTAGTACCCCGTTATAGTGAGTTCGTTCAGGGAATACTATTCCAGCAGCTTCCCCTCTTACGGTTGCCTTCATTACCTTGACCGCGCCGAATTTCCTTCCAGCCTCCTCAAATTCGCCAATTCTGTATCCTTCCATCACATTGAGAACCTCTGACAGGAAAGAGAAGCTTTCAGAAATCCTTAAATTCAGTGTTCCTGGAAAAGGTTTGAAACCAAGCGAATTCCTTACTCCTTCAACGTATTTGTCCCTTGACATATAATAAGACCCCTCTCCCATGCCGGAGAATAAGGTTCCCTCAACCTCTATCTCGTTTTCCTGGTTCATTATGTATTTGATCTCAAAGAACAGTCTCCTGAACTCTTCGTATGATTTTTCGGTCAGCACTATTTCTTCGCCATCTTTAACGCGTTTTCTAATTATGAATCCCTGATTTTCCAGCAAAATGAGATATCTGGAAATTGACTGTTGCGATACTCCCATCTCTTCCGCAATCTTTTTTGTACTGCCCTTAAGAATTCTGGAGTCGCTCTTTATCGCAATTCTTCTGAGGAAATCTAAGAGGGTTGAATTTATCATTTCTTGACACCATTCCTTCCTATTGTCCACGTTATAATCCCTGCTCGTGAGAGTTTCAACCTTAGGTCGAGATCGTTAGTTATCACTTTGGAATTTGTCTTGATTGCGGCCTCTTCCACACCCTGATCCCCGCTTGATCTTACTTGAATTTTTTTCATTCTTGAAGATACGCGTAGTGCAATCCTTGCATCATTGTTTGAATTAGCAAGAGACTCCAGTTCCGATACTACGGAGGTAGGAACCACTATTTCCTCTTCGACAAAATTCTCAAACCTTATCTTATTTTGTATTGCGTAAATTATTGCATTTGTGTCTATTACGATCAAAACTACTTCACCAGGACACCAAGTGCGTAATTCTTCTTCATCCTGTCAATCCTGACTTTGACTTTTTCTCCCTTCTTTGCTCCTGGAATCATTATGGTTATGTCTCCCTTTATTGCGATTCCATCTCCGTCCCTGTTAAGATCCGTGACCACAAATTCGTAAATCTTTCCTTCCTCAACCTTTTCCTCAACAAATTTTATTTCTCTTCTTGCATAAAGTGGTCTCTCTGCGCCACATGCCTTACACTTCACTATCTCATTTCTGTTCTGGCGTACCAGTTCGGTATCATAATTTCCACATTCATAACACTGCACGTACGTCCTTAGATACTCCTGAATGGCCTTGTGGATGTTTGCCTCAAGAGACTTCCCCTTCAGAATCAATCTTCCATCTGTGACTTCTCCAGAAAGTCCAAACTGCTTCAGAAGATATTTAAAAATATGTTCCTGGTCCCTGTTAATAGTATCCACTATCTCCCGGAAGTTCTTAATGATCGTAAGTTTACCCTCATATATCACTTCAGGATTTGGAACCTGGAACCTCTTCCTCTCTTCTCTGCTTTTCACTGATGATTTCGCCTTCTTTAACAGTTCTGAATAATCGTAATTTTCCATGCCTTTCGATATCAAACGGTTCCTTAAATATATTGAGTGGGTTCCATTTGTCAAACAAAAGACAACAATTCCAGTTATCCCGTGGTACATATGACGTACATTGTTATACTTTTAGACACTTTGTGTTCGACATATTGCACCAATGCGTCAAACGCAACTTTGAATTATTAATTAACTCGTGTTCCAAATATTCGACACACGTAGCGTAGTTTGTAATTTATTTCTACAATATTTTATTTTTGGGAACTAATTTTTTAAAAAATTACTTGGATAAAAAGATTTAAATACTGTTATCTTCATATGTAGTTCCAGAGGAATGGTTATTGATGAAAGAAAGTGGTACAAGAAGAATCGCACTTCGTCTAACCCGGCAGGAGGACGATGAAGTGAATGACTTCTTGAGCTCCACCCTTAGATTCAAAACCAAGTCGGAACTGATTAGAGCTGCAATTTACGCATACATCAGAAAACCAGAGGAAATACAGACCGCAGCAGAAAATCAACAATACAAACTGTCAAAAGCTTCCCTAAAGCTTCTTGACCAAATGGTTCTCAAGGGAATTGCAATTGACAGAGACGATGCAATAGAGAAGATAATACAGATATCAAATTACGAAAGAGTAATTCCTCAATGGATAAGCAAGGAAGAAAGAGCCTATATGGACAATTTTAACACTCTGAATCTGAATGACATCCCCACTCCTCCAGACGATAAACGCAAGAATAGAGGTGAAAGCAATGACAGAGAGTTTAGATGATGGCTTGCTTTTCGAGATTGCAAAGGATTTTAGGAAGAAGAGAATTGCACCTGACCCCACCATAGTCTGTGTTGGTATAGGAGGTGGAGGCTGCAATATAGTCTCCAACCTAGACAGAAAAATCCCTGGGGTCAAAATAGTTTGCATCAATACTGACCAAATATCAAATGCAAAGAGAGACGGAATTTTTCCAATCACTGTTGGACGACAGGTAATTCTGGATAACAGGGATTCAGGAGGATTTCTCCCCGTAGCCAAAAGGGCGATAAAAGTCGATAAGCCACTGATAAATGAAAACGTCCTCAATGGTGCGGATGTAGTCATAATGGTAGCTGGCCTCGGAGGAGGAACTGGATCAGCTGGCACCATAGAAATGCTCAGAATGTGCAAGGAAAGGTCAATTCCATTCCATGTCTATGCAGTTAAACCTTACTCATTTGAGGAATCGAGATGCAAGATTGCAGAGCAAGTATTATCGGAGATTAGGAAAGACTCAGATTACGTAACGGAATTTGACAATAATAGCTATGCCAACTTGAATGAGACGGACAAGGATGTTACAGAAAAAGTAAACGAAAAGCTCAAAAAAACACAGAAGAAACTAAAGGACATATACCTGAATGGTCTACTTAGATTCCTGAAAGATGCAGGTAGGACAGATATAATTGAGACGACAAGGCCTGAGGTCACGATCGAAGATAAAATTCAAGATGTCACCCAGGGAGAGGAAATATCCTTAGAGATTTCATTGACAGTGGAATGATTTCCTACCCTCTTTTGTATTCATTTTTTTAAGACCACTTGCGTAACTTTGTTTTTCTAAACTTCTGACCCCACCAATAACCCATGAATATTTAAAATTAAACGTGAACAATATTTTTTTAATGTGGATGCACGATATCTTTCAGCCTCCCCATTTCCGTTTCAAAATTCGGAATGGAAAAATGGGACACGGCCCGCATTACTGAATTCCGAAGTTTCTATTTCCTGACAGCAATTATGATAAGGAAGGTTCCAGAGTAACAGTTCAGTGAATTCGTTGAGAACTCATCATTTACAATTCTGGTGAAATGTGATATTTTCTTGAGCAATCGAAAAGTCATTCTTTCATTTTATTCCCTGATTCTGATAATGACCTGATCTTAACTCATAATTCTTGAGTGCGTGTTTGTCGAGATTCATGAAAATCATTTGAAAAACTCCCTTTTCCTTAACAATTTTTACGTCTTCGTTCCCCTGGTTCATCACATAGAACCGTATCTTTCCCCTGAATCCTGCATCGACGTACCCAAAACTAGCCATCAATCCTCTTCTTGAGTAAGAGGATCTTAAGTACATCATTGCCCCGATAAAATCGGGTAAATATACTGCTTCCAGCGTTTCAAGCATCTTCCCTTCATGCGATAATATTGTTGTTTCTTCGGGGAGCCCAAAGTCGTAGCCGTTTGGAGTGAGCCTTTCGTTTGAAAATGGATCTATCTTAATTGAGCCATTTTGTATAAGTTCCAAGATAGTACCGTCAGAGAGTATCACAAAGTCAAGAAAACTTTTATGTTAAAAACCTTTGTTGAAAAGTGTTTGACAGCGAAACCTTGAATGCATTTGATGGAGGATTTAGATTTGAGATACCGTCCGTTGTCACCCTGTTTGGTAATCCAGCTATTTCCGTATCTGAGAAATTTATATCGGTTCCCATTTCCAGAAGTATAGAAGTTTTGGCAAAAAGGGGCGATCACGTATCCTGGAAGGGGAAGAAGGAGTACGAACAGAATTACACTTCGCTTCCTACAAACGGAAGTTGGTCTGACCCTATAAGGGAAATGACTACTATTTCACTTCAAAGGGGTTGGACGAATCCACCCGAAATAATGGCCATTGAGAATGTCAATTTCAATGCAGGAATAGGGTATATTTCAGCATTCATAATTTCGTTGATAATGTCATTTTCCTCAATTAATGATATTACCCTCTCGTCCTCAGAAATGATGCAGATCAGTACTGAGATTCAAGAAAAAATGACGAAAACTTCAAACAGACTGGAGGTCCATACGCAAATAGAGGGTAGACCGAATAGCATAATGATCTCAGAAGGTCCAGGAAAAGGATTCAGGAACGAAATATGGAGCCAGGAACCATATTCCTTATACCTGATAGAAGAGAACGCTCTTTCTGAGAATCCTAACTTTAAAATTTTTGAAAGGAATTTTAGAAAATTCAACACAAATAGCATGTTGAAGAAGGACCCGAATTCCCTGAATTTTCCATTCAACAGTTACCATTCTCATTTCTCCCACGAGGGTGATTATTTTGAGAAGTTGAGCAGCGCAATAGATAAAAATGATCTGACCAGTTTCGTTGAATACGTTGCAAAAATGAACGAATCAGTAGAATTCAACTTGAATGTAATTTCACCTTTTCAACACAATATTGCAGGATTGCTCAGGAAATACAATGCAAATTCATTCTGTTTTAACATCTCAGAATTCTCGGGATCGGTGCTTTTATTTGCTGACGGGCCAACTGTTGATAGAGTCAGGGAAAATGTGATTAGGGACTATTTCGGGCTAACTAACAAAACAATTTCTATAAATGAGGTGAATATTTCCGGGCCCATAAAGAAGGAACGGATTGTGCATTAGGATTCCGGTTCAGGTGACATTATTACGAAAAACAGTGCAACTGCTCCAATCATCATAATTAAAATGCCTAGGTAAACCAGCCAGATCATATTTGAATTCTGATAATTTTGTTGCCCGGTTGCATAGAGTGCAGTGGGAGTCGACGAACTCAGGGCCACAACAACGAAAGCACCCCTGACGTTCACATAAAAATACTCGCCAGAATTTGGATATTTTGGCTTAATCGAAACGTTCTTTATGTGTTCAATGGAATAATTTGTGTTGTTTGATGCCTGAATGAGATAGATACTGGTTGCATTAAAGAAAATGGTCAAAGATGTGTTTCCACTAAACATAATGACCTGACTGACGTATTCATCATTTCCTACCAGTGTGAAGTTAAGCCTAGTGCTAGTAGTTGAGGGGATGTATTGATTTTTCAATTGCTCCGCTCCCACGCCCACTAAGGCGATCCCAGAAACTATTATGACTAGAGTTACCAATATGACCTTTATCTTCACTGACCTGTTAACAGAATTTAATATTTCAACCTCTCTTTTTCCCGCAATTTAGTCAAACTCTTCAGACCCTAAGCAATACGTCTACTGACAACCTCCCACGAATAAATTCGTGGTGTTCCTGCTTTTTCATTTATTTCCTCCTCACTCCTGACGGTTTTGCAGGAACCTATGACGTAGGTTTGAGGTTGTTTCCGGCCCCTGTTCTGTTTCTTGTGGAGGAGGTATCAGTGCTTCCCTTGGACGCAACACTGTCTGAGTGCATTCATGGTACACTGTTGACCAAGTTCAGTGCTGTCGGAGAATGGTAGAGCACACAGATTGGAATAGAAGTTCTCAGAGCAATCCATATCCAATATCTGAGTGCATTACTTGCTCAAAGAGTAGTGCTTCATGCATTGCAATAATGTGAAGGCCCATTACTAAATAAATTTCGATCCAGAACCATCTCGTCAATGAACTGATGGGCTTTAATTGAAAGATCGATGTTATTATCAGAGGAATCTATTCGGTGCAGTTCTCTCGATACATTTGAAGTGAAATTTGCAAAAATATGCTCTAGTTGGAATCGTCCCTTTCGTTACAGCTGGAAACGATGTCATATAACTGAGTGTATCCATGTGGGGCTAGAATGTAACCTGCCGAGGGCGTCACAGGAATCACAACAATCAGAATATTCTTTAAACCTCTTAGCCTGCGCATCATAAAAAATACGTCTCAATGGTCTACTTTGAAGCTGGTTTCTGAAATGATAAAGTATTTTTATTGAAGAATTGATGTGCCTGTATGGGATTGTTTGGGACAAACGGGATCAGAGGGGTATTGAATGAGACTCTTGATCCAGATATGGCTTTTAAGCTTGGAATGAGTGTTTCAACTTATTACGATACCCAGTCAGTGGCAGTTGGTTATGATAGCAGGACGAGCAATGAATTATTGGAAGGAATGGTGGCCGCAGGTGTCATGAATTCTGGCAAGAACGTTATCAGGCTGGGTCTCATTCCAATACCTGCCATTCAGGTATACTGCAAACTGAAAGGCATTGCAGGAATAATGATAACCGCTTCACATAACCCCCCAGAATTCAACGGGCTGAAAGTGATTGAGCCAAATGGTTCCCACCCTTCAAAAGATGGCGAAGCAAAACTGGAGGATATAATTCTGAAAGAACACTATCTTAGAACTACGTGGGACTTTGTGGGAAAATCACTCACGGATTCAGGCTCCGGCCTTTATGTTGGCGAAATTCTCAAAAACGTACATCAAAATGCAATAAGGGGAAAAAGGTTCAGGGTTGCAGCAGACTGCGCAAATTCATCAACATTGATGACCACTCCTTTGCTATTGAGGGAGTTGGGTGTGCATTATACTACACTGAACGCGAATCCGGACGGTTTTTTCCCGGGTAGAAATCCTGAGCCTACGGAAGAGAACCTTAAGCAACTCGTGATTCTCGCCAAATCCGGAGAATTTGATCTGTCTGTGGCTCACGATGGCGACGGGGATAGGGCAGTCTATCTGGATGAGAATGGGGATTTCGTGGACGGTGACAAAGTTGTAGCACTCATTGCCGATCACATACTGGAAAATACTAAAGGCAAGATAGTAGTCCCTATTTCTTCAAGTTTCCTGATTGACAGAATCGCAGAAAAACATAAGGTGGAAGTGGTCAGGACAAAAGTGGGCGCCCCTATAGTTTCCGAAACACTGGAGAAGATAGGTGGTGTTTTCGGTGGGGAAGAGAATGGTGGAGTTATTTATCCGAAGCACCTTAATGCAAGGGACGGAGCTTTCTCTCTCGCCATCCTGCTTGACATAATGGCTAAGAAAGGTGAGAGTCTCTCCCAGATGGTGAAAGAGCTACCAAATTTCAAAATCAAGAGACTCAGACTTCCGATGACAAATGAATTTGATTCTTTTGCCAGAAAGCTCCAGGAAAATTATCCTGGATTTAAAGAAGAAAGGTTGGACGGGATAAGGCTGATTGATCATGAGAGCTTCATACTGGCAAGGAAGTCTGGTACTGAGCCGATAATCAGGATTTACATAAGCAGTACAGACGATGAGTGGATCAATTCCAGAGAAAGAGAAATTACAAAATTTCTTGGAGAGAAGTGACAAAAAGATTATATCAACACAACTTATTTTTGGCCATGGAAATTCCTGTGGAGGGAATCATGAAGAAGGCAGGTAAGAGAATAAAGGATATCTCAGAGATTTTCTACCCAGCCATGGATATTTCAGAGGATGGGGAGATGCTCCACATATATCTGGATCTTCCGGGTTTCAAAAAAGATGATGTCAGGATCCTGAGTGCAAAGGGTGGCCTCAGGGTATCAGGGAAGAGGGAGAAGGAATACAGTGGCACCATGATATATGAAGAACGTGTCACTGAATTCTCGAAGTTTGTCAGAATAGCAGGAGAATTCGACCCTGACTCAGTCACAGCAAAGATGCAGGAAGGAATTCTGGAAATTGTGGTGACTCGAAAAGAAATCAAAACAATCAATATCGCCTAAATGAAATAACGATAAAGATCAGAGCTCCAGCAAACATTATTGCGGAGTAGAGAGGTCTTTGCAGGAGAATAGAGCCGGAAATCAGGAATCCGGAGGCAATTATAGGGCTAGTAATATTACCTTTCTTTTCCTTATTTTCTCTTCTGTTTATTGACCTTAGCAGTTCAGGTATGTCAAGGAAATCTCTGAAAACCTTTTCTATTGCCTCTGGCATCCCCAGTATTCTATTCTTCAGTACCTGCCAGGAACTTCTCTCCTCTTCCATTATTTCCATCACGACAGATACGAAATTGAATTTTTCATCTAATGTTTTGCAGACTCCTTCGAGTATCACCGACATTCTTGCGAACATAGCAAGATTGTTCGGGAGCCTGAAAGGAAACCGGATCAACAAGGCATCGGCTCTGCTCATAAGTTCATGAAATTCCATTTGGTCCAGTTCCTTCCCCTGAAAATCTTTTAGGACCATCTGAATTCCGGCCTCCATGACTGTTCTATCAGCAAGAGGGTCAACTATACCCATGTCCACCAATACCCTCAACAAATTTCTTGCGTCAAGTTTGGCAAGGTAATAGTAAGCCATTATCAGTTTAGTCCTGACTTCATCGGAAAGTTCAGATGTCATTCCGTAGTCCATCAGCGCAATCTTTCCGTCTTTGGTCCATCCCAGATTTCCCGGGTGAGGGTCTGCATGGAACCTCCCTTCCCTGAGGGCCAGACTAAGGAACAATTTATCTACGGTTACTGCAAGTCTCCTTAGATTCACCCGATTCTTCTTTAACTCTTCCAGGTCTGTTATCTTTATGAATTCAAGGAATTCCATCACGAGGACTCTCTTGGTGGATATCTCCTTGTATACCTTCGGGACCTTGACAGGAATCTCCAGCTCAAGATCACTTATCTTATCCTTTATTATTTCTATGGATTCAGCCTCCCTCTTGTAATCCAGCTCGAGATCTATTGATGCGAGAAATTCCTCAAAGAACGGGCCAAGTGCGAATGAACGCCCCGTATTTGAACTCAAGAGATTTATAAACTCTAAAATTTTTGGCCTGTCCCGCCTGATGATTTCCCTGATATTGGGCCTATTTATCTTTACAGCGACCCAATTCCCCTTATACTTTGCCCTGTAAACTAATCCCAGGCTCGCACCTGAAATTCCCTTAACGTCGAATTCGTCAAAAACTTCTCCAATCCTCCCTATCTCATCCTCCAGTTCCTTCTTGACCTCAGAGAATTCAGGCATTGGAACGTCGTCTTGAAGCTCTGACAGTATATCCAAATATTCCTCAGGTACGATGTCCCTTCTAGAAGATAGCATCTGGCCCAGTTTTATAAATAATGGACCTGACTTAATCAGCAAATCTCTCAATTTTCTTGCCTCAGCCCTGCTTCTTTCTGCAGGCGGAGGCTTACCGGTATTTTCGAGAATTCTCCGGTAATACTTCAGATATCTGATTCTTGGGTAGAATTTTAAACCTGTAGCTATTGCCCTGAACTTTCCACTGGCACTCATTGCTGGAAGTATTTTCTCCATGTTAATAACGTTAATCAAGCTGCGATCGCTTGTATGTTTGATCTGACCGAAATTTCTGTGACCGATTTTATGGAAACAGTGGAAATCTCAATCAAATTCCATAAAATTATTATCGTGCATATAACTATTACAAAAGGTGAGAATGGAGACACTTACAATAGTGGGTTGCCAATTCGGGGATGAAGGGAAGGGGAAAATTATAGATTTCCTGTCAAATGATTTCGACCTGAGTATAAGATTCAATGGCGGCGAGAATGCTGGCCACACTGTTGTTGCGGATCATCAGATCATAAAATACCATCTGGTGCCTGCAGGTTTTCTCAGAGCACGGACATCGGTCATTGCAAATGGAGTAGTAATTAACCTGAAAACACTTGTCGAGGAGCTGAAGTTCCTTTCAGTAATGAGAAATAAATTTGATCTGAAAATTTCAAATCTCGCCCACGTTGTAACTGATCTTCACGTGAAAAGAGATAGATTCCAGGAGGAACTCCGAGGGTCAAAAAATATAGGCACGACTCTGAAAGGAATTGGACCAGCTTATGAATCAAAATTCGGAAGGTACGGAATAAGAATGATGGACCTTGAGGACCCCTATCTTCTCACAGAAAAAATGGATTTCTTGGCTAAAATGTACCACCTTGAATATGATCATTCTGAAATCGACCAGCTTCTGAAAAGATATGCGGACGTCAATGAGTACGTGACAGATACCGTTGGTTACCTGCAAAATGAACTTAATGATGGAAAGTCTGCATTGTTCGAGACGGCCCAGGGTACCTTCATAGACGTGGAATTTGGTACCTATCCATTCGTGACGTCATCACACACCGTGAGTGCTGGTGTAACCGTTGGGACCGGGCTGTCACCCAGATATTTCAGCAAGTTTCTTGGCGTTGCAAAGGCATATACGACAAGAGTGGGAGAAGGTTATTTCCCGACTGAACTGACAGGAGAACAGGCTGAGTCTTTGCGGAAACTTGGGAATGAATTTGGGTCAACTACTGGAAGACCCAGGAGAGTCGGGTTCCTGGACCTACCAATGCTGCGGATGGCTGTGAAGCTCAATTCCCTGGACTACATTGCACTCACAAAGACCGACGTACTTGGAAAGTGCAAAGACATCAGAATAGCAACTAGCTATGAAAAAGATGGAAACGAAATAAACACATACGATCCTAATTTAAAGGTTGATAAGGTAAATTACGTTCAGTTCGAGCCATGGAGTGAAAATAAAAAGAATCTTGAAAAATTCATTCAGTTCATAGAGGATGATCTTAAAGTCCCTGTAACATTGTTAGGGAATGGGGAAAAAAGGGAAGAAATGGAAGTCAGAGGAGAGATGCAATTGGTGTAGAGAGTGGAACCGATTACCGGAAGAACGATTCTTGGATTCGCAAGCCGGTATGAAACTTATTTTATTATTAATAAACCCCATTTTTCCGTCTCAAAAGTAAAGCTGATTCTCTGAAAGGAGAAATGATGTTTTGTAGTTTTCAATTATAATTGCATGAGCAAAGTTATATACGACCCCAAGGATGACCAAAGAAGCTTTCTTTGATATAAAAAATAAATTACGATATAAACAAAAGAAGTTATATTTCAATACCATCCACGGGTCTTCATTGCTTTTGCTACCCGTTCCACGGCAAGAATGTATGCTGCCATTCTTGGCGATGTTTTGTATTTTTCCATCGTGGATACCATTTCCCAGAAGCTTGTAGAGATCTTCTTATCAAGCCTGTTATACACCTCATCTATGTCCCAGTATAACCCTCCTATATTCTGGACCCACTCGAAATAAGAAACAATCACGCCACCAGAATTTGACAGGAAATCCGGAACATCGAACACGTTATTCTTAAGAAGTATTGGATCTGCATCGGGTGTCGTTGGGCCATTTGCAAGCTCTAGAAGTATTTTTGCCTTGACATTCTTTGCGTTCTTCGAAGTTATCTGATTCTCTAAAGCAGCTGGAATGAGCACATCCACAGGAAGCTCAAGTAATTCAGCATTTGTTATGTTTTTCGCCCCCTTGAATCCTTTTACATTGCCCGTTTTCTCCTTGTGTGCCTTGACCTTCTTAAAATCCAGTCCATCCTTAGAATAGATACCTCCCTTACTATCTGAAACAGCTACCACTTTTGAGCCAAACATCTCCTCAACAAGCTTGTGAGTAAATTCTCCTGCGTTCCCGTAGCCCTGGATCGCAACAGTCGCCTTTTTCATGTCTATTTTCAATTTCTTTGCTGCCTCCCTGAGAACGAACATCCCTCCTTTTGCAGTTGCATCTCCTCTCCCAAGCGAGCCCCCAATCTCCAAAGGCTTCCCCGTTATGACCCCGAATTCGTTGAATCCAGCAAGTCTCGAGTATTCATCCATCATCCAGGCCATAATCTGAGGGGTTGTATAGACATCTGGTGCCGGAATGTCAATTTCGGGGCCAATGTATTCTCCAATGGCTCTCACATATCCTCTGGAAAGTCTTTCCATCTCCCCGGGACTTAACGCCTTTGGATCGCATATTACTCCTCCTTTTGCCCCACCATAGGGGATATCTGCCAGAGAGGTCTTCCATGTCATCCAAGCAGCCAGAGCCTTGACCGTAGATAAGTTTTCAGCTGGATGAAACCTTATGCCTCCCTTTGTGGGTCCCCGAGCATCGTTGTAATGTACCCTGAAACCAGTGAATGCTTTTGTTCTGCCATTGTCCATCTTCACAGGTATTTGTACCTGCAATATGCTCATTGGCTCCCTCAGCAAAGCATGCGCATCTGGGTCAAGTCCCATTATTTTGGCGGCCTCGTCAAGTTGTTTTTGGGCATTTTTAAAAGGGTCTAATTCTTCTATCATAATTCCAACCTCGGTGTTAATTATAATGCTCACCTTTTTATAAATCTATCTAAGGAACGGTTGGTATTTCCAATTATGGCGTAATCATTATTTTGTCTTCAAAGTGACTACATATTGATTTGAATTAACAAGCGGTCGATTGGAACAACAAAAATTATTACTCTGATTTTCTAACGAAATTTCATACGGAAATTATTAAAGAATGATGATATTACAAAGATGTGAAGAGACATTTTCTCTCCAAGAGAGATTCTAAGGAATTCTTTGAAATTCTCAATAGGTTTGGCATTGATGCCGACTCCAGGACAGTAGAACTGGAAGAGAATGATGTGAACATCATTTATATTGACAAAAACCCGGTGTTGCTGAAATTTGAGGATACATGGCTTCCAACCTTGAAGGTTATGATTGCTAAGAATTTCCCTTCGGTTACAATTGACGATGGTGCTCTTGAAAGAATTAAGAATGGGGCCAAGTTGTATTCTGTTGGAATAAAACAGATTGAGGGTGAGATCAGAACTAAATTCCCGGTAGTGATAAAGGACTTACGCGGGAAGAGTATTGGATCCGCAATAGTTGAATCTGATGAAAATGATATTAGGGAAAAGAGAAAGGGTTCTTATCTCCTAATTTACGAATTGCATGTATAGGATTGCCGTTCTAACGCCCATATTCTTCTATGCTTTTTTGGTTGATTCCACCAGTTTCCCTTAGTGGGAAGGATACGCTCTCCCAGGCAAGGGCAAGTTTCCTTAAGTAAAAGTTTTTGTCATATCTGTACTCTAAATTATCAATGCTTACGTTCCCTTTCTTTTCGTTGGTGACAAATATTGATATCTTGTCTCCCGGTTTTTTGTCTCTTGATAACTCCGCAGCCTTCTTTCTCAATCCCCTGACTTTGTAATACTCCGGATATCTGGTCATCACGAAAGAAACTCTCAGATCATCGTCGTTTACCCTCCCTGCGATAACGCTTTCCTTGTAACTTTCATATATCCCTGATGCTCTAAAATATATTTTCCTGAAACCCTCTACAGAAGATACATTTGCATACAGGTCAATGACCTCCTGTTGCATCTTTTTGCATACAAGCGGGAAGTCGCTTCGTCTCAACTCTATTCCCCTTATCTTGAATGATCCGTCGTCCATTAAGCCAAAATATCTGTTCAGAGCTCCGTCTCCTTCGCTTGATGGAAGAAATGCTATCCAATTGTAATGCCCTTCCAGAGATATCTTGAGCCTACTGAAGTCTTCTATTCTTCTCATCACCCTCTTGATATCACCATTCCCCTGTAGCCAGAGTGAATCTACAATGCCGTGTATCACGTCGAACCCTTCTTCCTGGGCGATTCTGTAACTTTCTGCAAGTATGTTTCTTCCTATTGCAGTTATCGCCTCGTGTACCTCTATTTTGCCGAATTTGGCGTTCTTGTACCCGGTATAACCGAATGACGTGAGCAGTAGCCACTTCAATACCCTGTCACGCATCGCATATCTTTCATCCATTCTCTTCATACTCTTGTAATATAACCGTATGTCCAGAAGTTCGGAGAGGAAGTCAGAAAGCAATCCCTTCCTGTCATTGCAAATATTGTAACCCAGAAACTGTATCGTTTCAAATTTGTTGCATTTTCCGTTGACGGTCTCGGGAGAAAGGTTGTAGTTGACTATGATTGATGGGTACATGGAACTGAAATCTATCTCGTATACGTTCTCGTAGATCCCGGGCACAGGTTGGAGGTACAATCCGCCCCTGTCCGCCTGAACAAACTGATCCATACTCTTCATTGTTTCATGATCCCCCTTGTAAAGGGGTATCATTATCCCTCTCTCAAGAGCCCTCCTGACTTCATAAGAAGAGACGGCCGTACCGGGAGTGATTCTTGATGCGTTGAACAGTGGAAGACTGGTCATGCTTGATATTGTAACTACGCCCTCGAGGCCCCCCTCGTTGAACATGAATGATGTCTCCGCATCCACATGTGGCACGCCGCTGATAATGAAGCCGCTTTTCCTGTGCTGTATCCTTCCGTATGATGTGAACACTCTTTCTCTGCTCCTACCGGTTTTAATTGAGTATCCTTTTCTCCTCGCCATCTTGAATAATTCTTGAAAGAATGTGTCTCCTCCATAGGATATGACCATATTGGCGTCCTCAATATGAGAGAAAAAATAGTCCAGTGAGGCGTCTATGTCGCTAAACAATTCCCCGTCTATCTCGATCTCCTCGATAGAACCCCAGAACTTTACATTAAGAATGTTCAGATCTGGTATCGAGAAATCCCTCCTGAATCCATCTGTGTCGTCGTTGAAAAAATTCAATTTATTCTCTACCATGAATGACTGGACGATGTTTATGTCTGCATTGTATATTTGATAGTCCCTGTAATTCCCAATCTTTTCTACTGCCATGATCATTTCTTCTATTTTGCTTGGAGGTAACCTTATCTCCAGCACCTTCTTCTCAGAATACATGTCTCTTCTTGTAGCATAGGACCACCTCACCCATGGGACTGCATCTATCTCATCTACAATTTTAGAGAGGTAATCACCGGAGATGAATATTGTATGTGTGTAATCATGCGAGTTAATATGCTTCCTTTCATCTATGGTATAAATTCTGTCTCTGCCCCAGGCATCAATGATCATTGTTTTCCTTTAAAATTTCGATTAATATGGAGATAAGGAAAGAAAATTGGGGATCTATTGCTGCATATGATGATTCTGGAGTGTGCACCTTTCCCTTCTTTATTAAATTCTCTAATATTCGGCCGTCCTCAGGCCTCATTATTTTTTCCGTTTTCCTTAATTCTTCCACTATCCTGTCTATTTCCATTCTAAGACTTGGGGTGTTTCTTCCCATGTGACAGGTGCCTCCACTATTTTTCTCTTGAATGAACTTCTCAATGCTGTCGGTATATACTCTTCGTCCTGTATGAGATAAAAGACATTCGGTTTCCCTGAGAGTTTGGCAAGGCCTTCCATCGCGTTTGATATATTCAATACCACCCCTTCCTTCCAATCCTTCAGTTCAGAGAGTCTTATAACAAGAAATATTGAAAAATCTTCTTCATATAGATCCTCCAACAATGTTTTCTGCATCTGATACATGTTCAGGATACGTTGAACGTACAGTTGATCCTGAAACTTCTTTTTCAGAGCATAAGCATCTACAAACACCCCATCCCCGAGGAGTAAGAGTGTTTTACCGTAGCTATCAACAAAATCCTCTAGCAGCATTGAATTGAATTCTTCCATTTCCAGGAGATAAGCATGATTTCCCTTTACTCTAAACATAACACTAAAATCCAATGTTGGGTATTTGAGCTTTAGACCCTCCCGTGAAAAATGAAAAAAATGAAAAAATGAATTGTTCAGAACATGGATCATACCAGTATTTTCATCCTGTAAAGAGGGGAACAGATCATGGAGGCTAAAAAGAGGTATCCGGGCAAGACTACAATTATTACATCGGATTCCCGAAAAGACGTGATAATGTTTGAAATTGGACTAGGACTCATCCCAAATGAGTTAATGATATATTGAGTGTATCATTGATAATCGATGAACACTAAGCTCTGGAAAGTTGCGTCTATCGTGCTGGTACTGCTGATAACAGGAGTATCTTTCTTCATACAGGGATTTCACTGCTATTCCATTGAATGAACCTCATTTCCTAATGAAAGCAATGAAAGCGGGACTCTAGTAATTATTGAGGCGTGGCCAGGCGTAAATGTGAGGTTCAATGCTTCGTTCAGCTTTACCGGAAATGCAAATGGTCCCGCGGAGATAATACTTGAAAATGGGACCAGATATGTGCTGAACAATTCTCATCCTAACGTCTACGTTACTGGAGTGATTTTGGGTAAATTATTTTCACCTTCTGGGTCCGGCACATATTATTATAACGCGAGCAAATCCTCATACGAAAACCCGGTGGAAATATCGATGGTGAATAATTTCTCGTATTCTAACTTCAATTCTCAATACCTTCATTCAAAAATTCTCGGGCCCGGCTACTACGCAATATTTGTCTTCAATTATTCCCTTTATTATATTAGGGCTGTGGCGATGCCAGAATGACAACAGAGAATGCAGTGGAGAAGATGAGAGAACTTATGGCCTCAGTCGACTCCATAAACAGATTCAGCAACGTAAGAAAGACTTTACCTCTACTGGTCATCATCACCCTGGTTTCGGTTCTGTCGTCTTTTGTGATTGTAGCGCTAATTGACGTATATGATTTCCTGACTGTCTCTTTCCCGGGAAACATTATGATCAGCAACGTAAGTATCGGGGGGTGGCTGATCGCGGGCATAGCGTGGATTGCAGGAATTGTATCCGTTTATATCGTTATGAGGCGCGCGTACAATAGACCGCATGAACTGAAATGGAATGAGGATCTAGAGGAAGGGCCAATAGGCATAATAAAAATCATGTCTAGATATGATTGGGAGAAGATACTCGAGGAATTGAAATATGCAAAACAGGGATTCATACTTGTATCCGTCCTTCAGCTCCTACTTGTCTTTTTATTAACTGTAGCTTTGCTGTTTTTGAGTATGGCCACTCTCATGGCGATAATTCTACAGACCAACGCAAACGGTTACTATATCCTATTTGCTGGATTGATTATCACGCTCATACTCGGAGACAAAACACTGGCTAAACTCTACAAAAGAATTTGGAATGCCGATATTCTGATCGACGAGCTGAGGAGGTTCCATCTTGAAATCGACCAGAGAGAATTTTAAACCAGACCTTTATGTTATATCTAGAATTATAAAGACTCTGGTAGAGGATGGACCACAGAAGAAGACAGCCCTCTCGACAAAGACTGGACTTTCTTACGACAACCTTGCCAGATATGCTGAGTGGATGGCTTCAAAAGAGCTGATAAGGGATGATAATGGCACTCTGGCAGCTACAGAGAAGGGGTCAAAAACGTATAGTGACCTGGTGGCCTGGGTTATAACTTATGTCGGGAAACTCAGGTTTGGAAAAAGTTGAGAAAAGTGTTTCGATGTGAATGAGGAACGTAGTTTATGACTTTTCGTTCTGACTTCCCAGATCACTGAAATGACCTGCTCCAGAATTCCAAAAGAAGGCTAAACAGTGAACTATCCCTCTCGGGGTCAGAACATATATCTTCCTCCTTAATTTTGTATGATAAATTGATGGATATTTCGACCTATCAAACACACGCGAAGATCACACTGGATACTTGTCATTGCATTTCCATGCAAATACAGGGCGGTGAAAAGGATTGAACGGAAATATGGTTTTTAAAAAGTCCTCAGGGGTACTTGAAAATAAAAATAAAATAAGGAAATTGACTTAATACCAGCCCCGGACCTTCATTGCTCCGGCGACTCTATCAATTGCCAGAATGTATGCTCCCATTCTCGGGTAAGTGTTGTATTTCTTTGCAGTTTCTATGGTGTCGTGATAACTCTGTGTCATGTTCTTGTCCAGCCTCTCGTGAACCTGTTCTAGGTCCCAGTAGAATCCGTTTATGTTCTGGACCCATTCGAAATATGAAACAATGACACCACCCGAATTCGCGAGGAAATCTGGGATTACGGGTATACCCTTCCTGTGCAGTATGAGATCAGCATCGGGAGTAGTAGGACCGTTTGCTAATTCCAGAATAAGCTTTGCTTTGATTTTATCCGCATTTTTCCCAGTGATCTGGTTCTCCACTGCGGCCGGTATCAAAACGTCCACCTTCAGCTCAAGCAACTCTTCATTTGAAATGCTCTTGCATCCATCGAACTTTATTACTGATCCCGTCTTCTCCTTATGCTTCATCAACTCATTGTAGTCAATTCCGTCTTCATTGTAAATGGCCCCGTAAACATCGCTTACCGCAACCACTTTAGCTCCGAATAATTCAATTGCAAGCTTGTGGGCATACTGGCCGACGTTCCCGTGGCCCTGGATCGCGATTTTCGACTTACTCAGGTCAAGACCAATTTCCTTTGCTGCTTCCCTTAGGACGTACATTCCCCCTAGACCAGTTGCTTCAGTTCTTCCAAGCGAACCACCTATTTCAAGAGGCTTTCCGGTGATAACCCCCTGTGCACTGTGACCCACAATCCTTTCATATTCATCTACCATCCACGCCATAATTTGAGGATTCGTGAAGACGTCAGGTGCCGGAATATCAATATCCGGACCCATGAATTTGTAAATTGCTCTGATGTACTCTCTGGACAGTCTTTGCAACTCATTCTTGCTTAATTTCTCTGGATCGCAGATGATCCCCCCCTTGGCTCCTCCATATGGAATGTCTGCCAGCGAGGTTTTCCAAGTCATCCATGCAGCAAGCGCCTTTACCGTGTCTAGTGTCTCCTGCGGATGAAACCTGATCCCCCCTTTCATAGGTCCTCTAGCATTGTTATAATGGACCCTGAATCCCTTGAAAACCTGGACGTTTCCATCATCCATTATAATTGGAAGGCGAACTTCCATTATCTCCTTTGGTTCCCTCAGTATTGCTAGTGCGTGAGGGTCCAGATTCATAATCTTGGCAGCTGCGTCCAATTGAGATTGGGCGATTTTAAATGGGTTTAATTCCTCTACCACATATGTCACCTCTATGGCAGACCCGACATTGCACCAGTTTTATTAAATATATCTTAGAAACAGTCTTATCCACGAAAAGGATTATGTGACTCCCTTTTATCACACTTCATGAAAATCGAACAGTGGTTTTCAGAGAATCAAAACGAGGACATTAAACTGAGTGTCCGGATAAAATCACACGTTTTCACGAAAGAATCAAAGTACCAGAGAATAGATATTTTCGACACTGATGCTCTGGGGAGGATCTTAATTCTTGACGGTTGCTTCATGGTCACGTACAAGGATGAATTCATGTATCAGGAGATGCTTGCACATCCACCGCTTATGGCTCACAGGGACCCAAGAAGCGTGCTGATAATAGGAGGCGGAGATGGTGGAATAGCCCGAGAGGTACTGAAACATGACGTTGAAAAAGTGGACCTGGTGGAGATAGACGAAGATGTGATACAGGCTGCGAGAGAGTACCTTCCGGAAATGTCTTCTTCCTTCAGTGACAAGAGGCTGACCATCTATAACCAGGACGCTTTCGACTTTGTTGATGGAAAGCGCAAATATGATGTGATTCTGGTGGATTCCACTGATCCGGTAGGATTTGCGGCATCCCTTTTTTCTGACGTGTTCTACATGAAGGCGAAAGAAACATTGAACAGAGGAGGGATAATTAGCACCCAATCTGGTTCCCCTTTCATGAACCCGGGCTACATAACCAAAGCGTTCAAGGGAATGAAACAATATTTCTCTGAACTGAGGCCATACGTTTCATTCATGCCAACCTATCCATCTGGGATGTGGTCATATGTAATGGCCTCAAATTCTCCTCTGGAAATGAAGAGTGAATTTGTGGGAAGGTACATAAATGGTGATGTATTCAAAGGTTCCCAGATGCTTCCTCAATTTGTAAGAGAACTTCTTTCCAAGGCTTAGAATTTCACTTTTAGCTCTTCTTTTTTCCTGTTCAGCCTTCCCCTGAAGGTGGGGCCGAGTTTTTTGGCCATCTTTTCAAGCTCCCTCACATTGTTCACAAATGCAAGCTTGCTGTCCGTGCTCATGAGCTCTTCAAACTTCCTCCTTGCCTCAAGGGTTGAGACAAAAATATAGATGAAATACAAGTCTCCAGCTACAGAAAGTGCGAAAATATAGTAAATGTAATTTCCTGTGAAATTGATGAAGTCTGAAAACTGAACTGGAAGAACTGCAAGGTTGAAGAAATATATCAGTGAGATGATTGTGACAAATATTGAAATTGCAAGGAGTACAAGTGAGATGGGAATGGTGAATTCCCTGAGCCTGCCCTTTTCCATACACCGAGAGTTTTTACTCCTATAATTTTCTTTTCTTTAGAAAAGCCACAAATTGCGATGCAGCATTTGCCCTGTGCGATGATGCATTCTTCTCAGACCTGCTCATTTCTGCGAATGTGAGATAACTTCCGCTTGGCATGAATATGGGATCAAATCCGAACCCATTGTCCCCCCTCTTTGAAGTAGCTATTGTCCCCTTGACCTCCCCGGCAAAGAAATGTGGAGAACTGTCGTAAAAGGCAATGACCGTCTGGAATGTTGCATTCCTCCTCTCCATTTTATCCATCAATTTCAATATTCCATCATTCCCTAACGTCTTGAAGACATAAGACGAATATGGACCAGGAAAACCGTTCAGTGATTCGATGAAAAGACCGGAATCATCGATGAAAAATTCCTCTTGCATAATTCCGGTCAGATAGTACAAAGATCGTTCCACTACTTTTCTCAATGAATCCAGCTGTTCCTCCGGGTATTTCTTCTTGAACAGGCTCAGCTCTTCATTATTTTCCCTGAAAATTTCCCTGTACTCTTCATACTTACCATCGTTCGAAGTCACCAACATCATACGTATCTTCTCCTCCCTTCAATTTCTTTCACCTTTTCAACCACTAGCTTCCCTTCTTCATTTGAGGATAGGTACCCCTTGATGAATGCCTGAAAGAGCTCTTCTGCACCTAAACTCTTCAGTGATTCTTTCATTAGGTGGATGTCAACCCCCATGTCTTCTATTTCTGCATTCAGTTCGCCCATTGACGCATCTATCAGGTATATTTTATCACCAACTAGAATGTTTCCGGGAGTCAGGTCCCCGTGGCTTATGTGGTGCGCATGCATCTTTCCTACCATCTTTCCCGCTTCGGAGACGATCTTTTCTACACCACCAGAACTCAATGCTGAGGATAATTTTGTCCCCACAATTCGCTCCATCACTATTTCTCTTTCTTCAAAATCAGCATAGTATATCATTGGGACATTTATTCCCAACTCCCTCAATGAATTCAATATCCTGATTTCCTTTTTCATACGCTGTATGGAAATGCTCCTGTCGATACGGTCCACCCTATAATCCTTCTTGAGTCTTCTTTTGGATAATGCGAATAAGTCAAAAAGATTGGAGGGAGTTACGACGCTCTCCCCCCCTACCATTTCAACAGAGCTTATGCTGGATTTCCCGATCCATGGTGAATCCCTGGAATCCAGTCTATCTCTCTGGTTTATTTCCTCCTCAAGACTTCCTACGTTACTGCTATAATAACCAGCGAGGGCAATCATTGCGCCATTATCTGACAGATATTGGTCTGGAGGAAAAAAATAGTCATATTTCCTCATTTTAGCCATCTCCGAAAGCATTTCCCTAAGCCTTCCGTTTCGTGCAACCCCACCTGTAATTGTAAATTCGCTAAACCCGAAATGTGCCATTCCTCTTTCCAGTATTTCAGCAAGTGCAGTAAAGGAAAATTCCTGGGCATTGAATGCTATGTCCTCTTTACGCTCCTCTCCAATCTTGTTCTTCAGATATGTAAAAAGGCCCGAATAGGAAACATCCATACCTTTGACCGTATAGGGGCAGTCCAGTACTTTACTGCCATTCAGTGCAAGTTTCTCGAGCACGGGAGCACCGGGGAAGGGAATGCCCATCTCCCTCGCGACCTTGTCTAGAAAATTGCCTATACCAATATCCAGTGTCTCTCCAAGAACAAGGTACCGACCGCTCCCTCTGGAAACAAGTTGAGTGTTCCCGCCCGATATATATAGGAACAGGGGGTTTTTAAGACGCGATAAAGATCTTGATATCTCCAAGTGACCTACTCCGTGGTTTATAGGCACAATTGGCTTTCCATATTTCAAGGACAGGAATCTGGCAAGTGATGCTCCAGTCTTGAGTGAGGGGCCAAGACCGGGTCCAATTGAGAATGCGATCCTGTCCAATCCCTGTGGGTTGAGCGAGTGCTCATCCAGCAGTTGCCTAAGCAATTCTGGAAAATATTCCCTGTGATGGTCAGCTGCCTCCTTTGGCTTGATTCCACCTTCCTTGGGGATGTGGGTGTGCGACCTGAAACCTATTATCCTCCCGTCCTCCACAAGGCCCACAGACGCAGTGTGTGCCGTAGATTCAATTCCAAGGACTCTCATTTTATCTTGGAAAGTGAAAACGACTTGAGATTAAAATTATTCTTCGAGAAATCCACCTCTATCCAGTCCCTCGACATAACTGATGTGAGTCCCTTGACCATGATATAGCTCTTGCTGCCTTCGATTTTGAATTCGGCTATACCGTCCATAAAATGGGCAATTGCTTGTATTTCTGACTCGTCCCTGAGCCCCTTTTCTACCAGATAAAATGCAATGTTATTCTGGTCCCTCCTTTCGTTGGCAAAAGATTGGAGGAACTTGAGAGTCTGGCTTCTGTCCAGGAAATTCAATATGGACGAAAAACCGAACATAGCGACGACAACGCTCCCCGACTTCTTCATCAATTCCTTCGATATTTTGTTGAGCTCCTTGTTTACTCCCTCAAGGTCTGTTTGGCTTTCTAAATATGTGATCCCTCCGGACGATTCTGCTTCCTCATTGGTGGTCCTGGTAAATGTGTCTATGACATGCAACATTTCTAGATCCAGATAGCCTGCAACAAGTGGCGAAAAGTATGATAGATTCTTCAGTATTGACGCACTCGTTCTGTCAAAAGTCAGAATTATTGAGGGCAACCCCCTCTGTATGGATGAGGTAATTATGTTGTACACCATTTCCTCCTTCCCTGCAAATGCAGGTCCATAGATCATAATGTTTGAAGGAACAGGAACGCCCCCTGTTAACAAATCATCCAGTTTCTTAACACCAGTCTTGACCTTCCTTTCCTCGAATTCAGACTTAAGTTGCTCTTCCAGTATATCTATCTCCTGTTTCAGGATGGATTTTTGCCTTTCCTTTATTTCCTGCTCCTTTATGTCAAGAAGTTTTTTTCTTCTGTTTACCGCATTTTCTTTTTCTTTCGTTTCAGTCTCAAGTACCTTTAGATATTCGTCTCTCTGCACCTGTGCGAGAGTCAGTAGTTTTGTTTTCTCTTCTTCAATTGACTTTTGCATCGCACCAAGCTTTCTTTCCCTGTCCAAAATATCCGTCTCTTTTGCTCTGAGTGATGCTTCCCTGGAATCCATGTCCCTCATTATGTTGTCCACGTTGTCTCTTATAGCAGCAATATCGGTTTGGCTTAAATCCCCCCTCTTTGCCATTAATTTTTCTTTCAGATCCAGAAGTTTCTGCTTAACTTCCAACCGTATCTTAAGATTCTCGGAATCTCCACCTTCCCCGGCTTTGAACCCTTCCAGATTCTTTGAGAGGATCACGTATTCGAAAATCTTCTCCAGTTGTTCCTCCTGAGAATATGAATCGTCTATGGAAAGGAAATTGGATATCTCCTTTATGATACTGGCGGTATCCTTGCCTTCGTTTCCGCTTTTTGATGGAGCTTCTTCTGTCATTTGAACTCTTCCCAAGATCACTTGGGGGAAATCCTCACAACGTTGTTTCCACGAAGGATGACAGTCCCGAGTTTTCTCTTGTTGTTCTCTGTCATCTCTTCCGTATTGGAGAGAACTATGTTCATGTAGTCATCATAACTTTCCAGCGTTCCTTCCAGTACTGAATTGTCTTTCAGTAATAGAGAGACGCTCTTCTGCAGCATATTCTGCATTACAGCCATCGGTACTACCATTTTAAATCACCTACGTATACTCATAATAATCTTCATCTTCTTCGTTTTCCATGACAACCTGGAGCAATCCCCTTAAAATGACCTTCATGTTCTCTACCTCTGATTTGAGGTGCTTCACTTCCATATCCAACTTTTCCACACTTACCTTGTTATCCATCCAACTTCACCTCTTTAAACCCAATGAGATTTCTCCGTATTTCGAGGAGGTCTTTCTCATTTCTGTTCTCTGGCAGTACTTACAGTAAAGGGCATTATTAACTTTTTCCAAAGGCTTACGACATCTGGAGCAGAAACCATATATGACTCCGTCCTCAGGTCTTTCAAGTGAAAGATCAATCTTTCCTCTTGTAGAAACCACCCTTGCCTTAACTACATCACGCATCTTTATGGCCCTGGACGCCTGATCCAAGAAATGTCCAGTAATCCGGCTTGCGTGAATCAAGGTCCTATCGTGGTATTCATGAATTTCACCGTTCCTTATAAGATACTCTGACATTACCACCACTATGGGCTCATTGATTTCCGATATAACCCCAATTATTTCGTCGCCAACCTCTGCGTGTATCGGTTTCTCTTTTGATAAGACGTTGATCCTGTAGTTCTTTTCATCCACACTCATGTCACCAGCACAGCTGGAAAATATCCTACCGTTATCCTCATATGCACCCTCACCCGGAATGTACTCCTCAGCTGTCCCTAGGAACTGTCCTGGCACTACGTACTTCATTGGTCATCACCTTTGAAAGGCAAACATCTATTTTCTTGACTTCCTTCCTGTGGAATCCATAGGAATAAGGTAAAGGCATCTTGAACATCTCGCTCCATACTATGCTCCCCCTTCCTCCAATAAATCCGTTCAGGAAATCACTAGTTTTGTAGTTAAACAAGATATAAAAGTTTTTAGAGATTTCAAGAGCCTTTTCAATAAATGGAAGATCAGAATCTCGTACCTGACTTCCAAATGGAGGGTTCATTATGACTGTGTCAACAAACTTGCTAAAATTGATAACAGAATCGTTGATAAATTCCACTTCGACCCCGGCATTCCTCGCATTCTCTTCAGCCAATTGTATCATCCTGCTGTCTATGTCTACTGCGAAAACATGCTCTGCTCCAAGCATCGATGCGCCAATTGCAAATATTCCATTGCCAGTACCCAGATCGGCAACCTTTCGCCCAGAAATGTCACCCTCACCAAGTGCCTTGTAAAGCACATGGGACGCAACATCAGCAGGAGTCCTGTACTGCTCAAGATACTCCCTCTGTTCCGTTAAGACTCCTAGGCGAGAAAGCTCCAATTCAAGCTCTTTCTGCTTCATTGTACTTCTTTATTCTAGTATCGTCCTTACGAGATCCTTTGCTTCGTTTTCTGCCCTTTCCTTTGGCTCTCCTTTGGCCTTAAGGAGGGCTGCAATGTATTTTTCAGCTCTTGAGGTTTTCCAGGTACTTCTCTCGTGGACAATTTTGACGATAACTTCTGCAATATCACTGTCCACCTCAACTCCGAACTTCTCCTTTATGCGTATTTGCCACAGCTTTATCAAGAAACCGGGGACGTATTCCCCCTCTCTCCTTAGTCTTTGGTAAATATTCATGTTTATTGTGTACTTATCATACTCATGAATAAAAAGATTATGAAAATATTATAATCAAAAGCCAGCTATTGTTTTCAGGAGTATGATTTTTTCAGCGTGCAACCTGTTCTCTGCTTCATCAAATATGACGCTGTTCTTGGAGTCTGCAACCTCATCAGTTACCTCCAATCCTCTATGAGCGGGAAGGCAGTGCATGAAAATGTAATTCTTCTTGGCCTTCGAAACCAGCTCCTTGTTTATCTGGAATGCCTTGAATTTCTTCTCTTTTTCATCCCCTTCCTTTTCCTGCCCCATCGATATCCATACGTCCGTATAGATGATGTCTGCGTCCTTCGCCCCTTCCTTTGGATCATTAGTTATGATAACCTGCGAGCCATTCCTTTTGGCAATTTCCCGTGCCTTCCTGACAAAATCCTTCATGGGCTCAAACCCCTTAGGCGTGGCGGCATAGAAGTCCACCCCAAGCAAAGCGGCTCCTAGCATGAGTGAGTTGCAGGTGTTGTTTCCATCCCCGATGTAAGCCATCTTGAGACCCTTGAATTTCCCTTTGTGCTCAAAAACTGTCATGAAATCTGCCACGATCTGCGTTGGATGTTCTATGTCGTCCAGCCCATTGATCACAGAAACAGTTGCGTGCCTGGCCAATTCATTGACATTCTTATTGTCGAAGGCTCTGTACATTATTCCGTCTACCATACCTGACAGTACCCGGGCCGTGTCTGCGACTGTCTCTCCCCTCCCCATCTGCATATCCCTCGGCGAAAGGTAGATGGCGTGACCGCCTAGTTGAGTCATTGCAGTCTCGAAACTTACCCTGGTTCTTGTGGATGGTTTCTCAAAAATCATCGCAAGAGTCTTTCCAGTGAGGGAAAAATTCATTTCCCCTCTCTTGAACCTTTTTTTCAGTTCAATACCATCCATGATGAAATCTTCAAAATCTTTCTCCATGTCCAGTACCGATACTAGATCCCTCTTCATTTCAACACCTCTTTAAGCAGCATGGGCACTTCGTACGGGTAGGATGCGACTTTGACCCCTGCTTCCTCGAGCGCCTTAATTTTCGAGTCTGCTGTTCCTTTTCCTCTTGTTATGATTGCACCAGCATGTCCCATCCTCTTCCCCTTCGGTGCACTCCTTCCCGTTATGTAGCTTACTACTGGCTTGTTGAATTTTTCTTTAATGTATTCTGCAGCTTCCTCTTCCGCAGTACCTCCAATTTCGCCAACCAGAGCGACAGCTTCTGTTTGGTCATCATTCTTGAATTTCTCCAGGCAATCAATGTAATTCAGACCGGTTACTGGATCCCCCCCGAGTCCTATCACCGTAGACTCACCAAATCCAGCCAACGTTATCTGGTTCACTATTTCGTATGTCAGTGTTCCGCTTCTTGATATCACACCAACGTTGCCGCGTTTGAATATCTGATTTGGCATTATACCCAGCTTGCTGGAAAAAGGTGAAGTGATTCCAGGTCCATTAGGGCCAACAACAATCTTTCCAAGTTTCCTGGCAAGGCTGACGATCTTCATGGTATCTTGATATGGTACCTTTTCCGTCAGTATGTAAATCAGGTCAATCCCGTTGTACATGGCCTCCTTTGCTGCATCCATTACATATGGTGCAGCTACTGATATAAAGGTCGCATTTGGTTCCTCATTCATTGCCTCTGAGACTGTGTTGAATACTTTAACTCCATTGACCTCAGTACCTCCTTTTCCGGGAGATGTACCTGCAACAACTTTAGATCCGAATTTCAACATTTGCATTGTGTTGAAGGAACCCTGATGCCCTGTAATCCCTTGCACCAGTATTCTTGTTCTTTCGTTCACGAATATGCTCATTGTTTGTTCACCACCTTAACTATTTCCTCTATGGCATCCATCATGTCTCCATAGGAGTTTATTCCATTTTCTTCCAGAATTTTTTTCCCCAGATCCTCATTAACGCCAGAAAGCCTTGTCACGATCGGTACATCTATTCCTACACGTTTTCTTGCTTCAATAATTCCATTCGCAACCGTATCGCAGTGCGTGACTCCTCCAAATATGTTAATCAGTATTCCTTTTGGATTTGCCATCTTCAGTATCTCGAATGCGCCAACCACTTTCTCCACATCATCGCTTCCTCCCAGATCCAGGAAATTCCTGGGTTTACCCCCTTTCAGTGTCAGGCCGTCGAGAGTTCCCATTGTAAGGCCTGCCCCATTTGCAATAACTCCTATATTGCCATCCAGTTCTACAAGACTATACCCTCTTTTGTAGGCGATTTCCTCCAGTTCGGATCTCTCAGCTGCATTTTCTCCGAGGTCCTTGTGCCTGAAGAGGGAATCTGAATCGACTATAACTTTTGCATCACCTGCTATGATGGTTCCTGATCTGGTTACTACCAGCGGGTTTATCTCCACAAGCTCTGCATCATAATCGTTGTATAAATCGTACATTCTCGAAAGAATTACCTGGAATTGTTTTGCTTCCTGGTCTGGAAGTTTCAGCTTGAAACTTATCTCCTTACCTATGAAGGCAGAGTAACCTATCACAGGGTCAGTCCAGTACTTGACAATCTTATCGTCTGGGACGTCCTCGATCTCAACTCCCCCTTCGGTTGTTGCCATTATTATTGGTTTTCTCTTGCTCCTGTCTAACGTGATTGAGACGTAGTATTCCTTTGCAATGTCAAGTTTCTCCTCAAGGTAAACGCTCCTGACTTTGAGTCCCTTGATTGACATCGATAGTATTTCAGCAGCTTTTGCCTGCAAATCTTTTTTATCTTCCGCGAATTTGATACCACCTGCCTTCCCTCTTCCTCCTACCAGCACCTGTGCTTTTATAACAACGGGGAACTTTTCCCACTGGATGTCTGAAGTGGAAGCAGCAAACTTCCCATTTGGCACCGGTATGCCGTATTTCCTGAACAGTTCTTTTGCTTGATATTCGTATAGATTCATTTCAACCAATCTCGTATCTTCAAGTTTTATAAATAATGTTAGGGTTTCTATGCCATGTTAATTTCCTCCGTATAGGGAAGGCTCTGAATTTAGCTGCTGAGGCAGTCTAGAATCGCCATTTCCTTCGAATTCCTGACCTGTTCGAGAGAAGAAATGATCCTTAGCGTAATGTGACTGGTAATATTGACGACCTCGACAAATAGCTATTTCCTTTTCATGCATGCGTCGCTTCATTTGAAGCGTGTGGATTGCCAATTCCGCCAAGTGACCTCAATATGTTTTCTCTCTGAAAAATCGGCCCAATAATGGTATTGGAGAAAAAATGATTTTAAAATAATCGAAAATCTTTCTATCCAGATACTCTCTTGATTAGTCTTTCGTTGATTTCAAGTCTTTCAAGTCCGTTATTCATTGCCCTCTTTCCTTCAGGAATGTCCACTTTACTTATAAATTCCTGAACTCTTAATGCGTTCCCAATCCCTGCGATCGCAATCAGGTCTTCAATGAGAAATGAAATTGATCCGCTTCCCTTGTATATGCCATACACACTTTCTATGTTTTCATCCATCCAGTCCCAGATGTATCTCCTGAATTCTTTATTTCTAGTGGAATAAATGAGGCTGTATAGCAAATTTCCACGGAGTTCGTTACGTAGAAGAGAATTGCTTAAAAATTCCTTGAGCTCTTGACCGTTACGCAATTGACTCATTCCGACCATTGCTCTTATTTGGTCAAGGTCGTTCGTTGGATTCTCGATCAGTTCATTGATCTTGTCCACGCAGCACCCTTCTTTTGCCGCTGAAATGAGGACAGCAGATTTCTCCTCTGGTGAGACCGCCCCATAATCTTTCACTCTGGGGGAATTCCTTCTTCTAAAGGATTCGTCCACTTCTGCGAGCAAGTTGAATAATTTTTCCTTGAGTACCAACGAATTCTCATCTTTTGATTTCTTCACGACCTCGAGCTTTTCGGTCGCATACTCCTGTATGAAATTTCTGAGCCTTGCATCCTCAATAATTTCATTGCTATTTTCAAGAATGTCCACTGTTCTGAATATGACTGAATATTCATCACTCCTCCGGATTGACTCAAGTGCTTTCATGAAATCAGCTAGATCTATTTTCCCTGCCTGCAAGAACGCATAGAAATCGTCTATTAGTCTAGTCTCGTGTTCCGGAGTGGTTAACGAATTGAGTAATTCGTCTTCCACCTCCTTTGAATATAGAACCCTGAAATAACCGGTCCCATTGGGATTTATCAGCAAATTCCCAGTTGAAGGCAGTGATAATGTCTCTTCATTGAGGAGGAGTTTTTTCTTGCCTTCTCCAGTACTGACTACAAGTGGAATTTCCCAGAGGAAATCGTCATTATTGTCCAATAGAGTGAATTTCTTCTGCCGTGCGATCATTTTCCCGTTCTTCTTTTCAATGGTCAGGTAAGGGAGACCACCCTTTTCAAGCCATGTTTTCATAATCTTGACAATATCATATTCACTCGTCTCCGCAAGTGAATTCCATAGGTCCTCAGCCTTTGCATTTGAGTATGCGTGATCTTTCAGGTACTTTATGACACCTTTCCTGAAGTTGTCCTCCCCCATAAAATCCTCAATCATCCTTAGAATTGATGCCCCTTTTCCGTAACTTATGGAATCGAATATTTCTGCTATCTGTGATGGTTCATTCACTTTGACCCTTATTGGGTGTGTGGAAAGCAGGGAATCTTTTTTCATTGAAGGGAGAGTGCTTTCACTCAAAAATTCCTCCCATACCTTCCATCCGTTCTCGATTCTGCCCAGAATCTTATTCCCTACAAATGTCGCAAAACTTTCATTGAGCCAGAGGTCATCCCACCACTCCATCGTTACTAGGTTCCCAAACCACTGATGAGCCATTTCGTGGGATAGAGTCTTTCCAACTTCCTTCTTGAATGAAAGACTCGTGGATTCATTTACGAGTAATGCAAATTCTCTGAAAGTTATCGCCCCCCAATTCTCCATTGCACCTGCGCCAAATTGTGGCACAGCTATAAGATCCATCTTGTCGAGAGGATATTTTATCTCGTAATATTCTTCATACTCATCCATTATTTTAGCCAGGAGGTCCAATGCATACCTTCCCTGCTCTGATTTGCCTGGGGTTGTGACAACAGACAGTTCCTTGCCGTGATGATTTTTCTTAATCCGTTCAAATTTTCCTATTCCAATATAGATGAGATATGTCGACATCTTTGGTGTTTCCTTGAAAATGAAATGGGAGCTCCTTTCCCCCCTTTCCGCTTTCAGTGGAGAGGTGTTGGATATGACCTCGACATCATCGTTGACTTTGATCTCTAAGTTGAAATTGGCCTTGGCAGATGGATTGTCTACGCATGGGAATACGGATCTGGCACCAGTTGGCTCCATTTGGGTGGTTACGATGTATCCGTCCCCATAGGTACTCTTGTGAATTCCCATAAGAGATTTTTCTGATATTCTTCCTCCAAATTCTATGGTTATTTCATTCAGGGATGTTTTACCAATTTTTAATTTTCCTTCTTTGATTTCATACTGGAGATTATTTGTGCCTCCAAACACCTTCATAATATTCAGTCCGTCGAAGTCGAGATCAATTCCATTCACAAATTCGCCTGAAATAGTTTCTAACCCCGTATAAGAAAGACCCTTGAAATCAACATCTAGGTTAATATTATATTTAGTTATCATGCTCTCATACTCTCATACGTCATTGGAGCATTCTATAACAATATTTCCAGTGAGCGGGAGAATTTTTTAACCTTAACTCCTTGAATTTTTGGTAATATGTAGCACTCTAGCAAAATTTGTGTTTGCTGGATATTGTTGTATACTGACTGTTTTACCAGACACAGTTATAAAAAAGATTAATAACAATATTACCCA
>JAMCQR010000066.1 GCA_023379555.1 Thermoplasmatota archaeon
CCCTCCAGCACTATTCTCAGCTTCTCTTCCGGACTGAAAGACCTTTCTTCTTCCATTCAATGGGCATGAGACAAACCATTACTAAATTAATTTCTCAGATTGTCCAGAGATCCAAGAAACATTCCAATATCTGACCAGTAAATAAAAATAAGCAAAAACTTTGAAATCTGCCTTAGTCCAAATCACATACCCAATTCTAGAATCATAGCAGGCTTCTTTTCTCTAATATGCTTTCATTAATTTAGAGCGTCAAATTTTTAAGAGCCTTCGATCCTGTAATGAAGAAGTTAGTATTTTGCTATGAATGAAAATTTACAACAAGAGATGGAAAAAGAGGAGTTACATTAAGAACGTATCTGCAATTTCTTAGAGGCCAAGTCCTTCCATTATAATTTCTAAATGCCGATCCCAAGATATTTTTTCAACGTACTTCTGGCAGTTCATACTCATTTGTCTTAACCTAACTTTGTCATTTCTCAGACTATCTATTAGTGAAACAGCCTCATTTATGCTGACCTCATCGGAATCTTTTCCCTTTAGTACTATTCCGCAGTCGCTATTTTCCACCAGTTCACTTGATCCAATTCCTTCATTGATTAATACCGGCAGCCCTTGGGAAATGGCTTCCACGATGCCCAATCCAGTCCCCTTTTCTCGATTTCCTATCCTAATGAAGATGTCGCTCCTAGAGTAAAGGTTCTCTAAGTCATCCTCAGTTATTGAACCTGTAATCTCAATCTTCCCAGTGAATTCAGGCGTTAAACTTAACTTCTTGTAAAATTCTTCAATGTTTGAATCCTTCCAGTGACCCCCCATAACCAACTTACAGTTCTTGAGTGCCTTTGCTATATTGAAGTACCAATCAGGAGACCTTCCAAGGTCCCATGTCGATACAGAGAGTAAAGTGAAATTATCGGTTTCATCCTTCTTACTTTCTCTTACACGAAGGGGGAAAGGAGACGGCTGATAAGCAACCGAGACTTTTCTATTAGGCAATAAATAGTTCACTACTTCGCCCGTCGACCTAGTGTTAGCAAATATTGACTTTGCATTGCCGAGAACTAGCCGTATGTAAAAGTCAATAAATCTTGTCACGGCCGTGCTCTTAATAAACTCGCTTTTAACCCCCTCGTGCAAATAAACGGCATAGCTCGAACCGTTTAGGAGATGTAGAAACAAGCCATCTAGGGCACAGTATTGGTCATGCATAATCAGGTAGTCGTATTTTGAACGTCTCAAGAAAAAGTAACCTCTCAAAAAAGAATACCAGTCAAAAGCTGTCGTTGGATCAGCCATCGGTACTATTGCCCTTTGAGAGAGGTAATTTAGCCAGCTCAAGGGCTTCCACTCTCTAGAGAGAGTGAAAAAAGTGACCCCCATGCTCGTTGCCTGATCAATCATATTGTTGATAAAGTCACCCGCTTTGTCTTTCCTGAGTATAATAACATCGGCTGAATATCCTTGTTTAACAAGAGATAATGCTTGGCCTATAGCCAACTTTGTAGGACCATTTGATTTTCCAAGGAATCTGATTACTATTCCGATTTTAGTTACTTTCTTCTGGTTGGAAGCATGATCTTCAGGTCGGTATGAACTATGTCTAAGCTCGCTTATCATTTCTGTTTGCTTCTCCATCGGGAAACGCAAAACTTTCAAGAACTTGCTTTACAACCAATTCTGCAGAGAATCGCTCTGATGATCTTTTGCAGTTCCCTACTATATCATATTCGTATCCATCTTTGAATATGTTTGCTAATATACTTACGAAATCTTCCTTGGTTTTTGCTAACCATCCATTATATCCATTACTGATTATCTCGACTGCACCGCATGTCTCGAATGCGAGCACGGGTGTTCCGTATGATAACGATTCGGCCAACTGTCTACCGAAATATTCATTGTTTGCGGCGGATAAAGTGACAAGTGCATGGGAGAAAAGATCAGAAATGTCTTCATCACGGACAAAACCGAGATTTTCACAATTTGCTATCTGTGCTCCACCTATGACTTTTATTTGAAATCTCTTTCCAAGTTCTGATATGAAATCGACTCCAGATTCTTCACTATTTCTGAGTACAACAAGAGCGTACCCCTCCTTCCTCTTTTCTTTTACGGATTTCAGATTACTAAATCTGGAAGAATCTCTTATAGGGGGGTATACTACACTGGTTATAGGAATGTCATACAAGAAAGATGACAACTGCGCCGTAAATTTGCTGTTTGCTGCTAAGTTTTGATACATCTTCAGGGCCCGAGACTTGGCAGTTATCAGACGGGCTACCATTATCCCTAGAAACTTAGAAGCGATCAGATGTCTTTTCTTAAATCCTGAGTGGATAGCTAGCATGGACCAATCTCCCTGGCAAATATACATCCATGGGTCTGGAGTTTTGTGATAAGAAAGCATTACAGCTTCGTCCGCATAAATGATGTATTTACCCGGGCGATAATTTCTCCTAATAAGCGTTGAAATCATTCTTTGAAATGATCGTGAATATGCTACCATTCTATAATCATAGAGAAGGAATTCTCCTTTTTTGACGTACAATAGTTCAACTCCAATAGTTTTGAACTTTTTCACTGCATCTTCATCGGCTGTTAGAGCATAAACCGTAACATTGTGCCCCATTGTCACCAACACTCGTGAATATTCAAAGAGACTTATCGCGAGACCCGAATGAAGGGAAGAGAGCTTGTAGACAACGAAATTTATTTGCATCGGATATTTTGATTAGCATATTAATAATAATAGTTTTTTCGGCTGCGACTAACGGTACTGTCAAGTCAAATCTAGGGTTGACTCTTCACTGACCTAATAATATTGTCTGTAGCGGCTATGGCCCGTTAGTATATTAGGCTAATCTGTCTCGAAAAATGGTAAAATACTTGGTTCTAGAAAGACAATTCAGTGGTAAGTATAAGCTGTTTGACTCTGGTAGCAGAGAAGGTGAAAAGAAGGGATGGGAGAAGGTACTATAATCTACCTGACGACAGGATAGCAGGAGATAATGCAGTCAAGAATTACGTGGGATCCTTTCGAAAACAATCGGAGTCAAAGACTGAAATAATGTTCGGAGACATGTTTCTCTATATTACGAGACTTACCCGCTTTAGATAATTGATTTTGAGATTCGTAACATACCAAAAAGTTATGTATTGGCCCGGACATCTTCCTAGTAACAAATGTAATGTTTGAAAATGACAAGAAGCCGAGGAAGACATACCTGAAGACATGGTGAATCTCCACTTCAAACCAGAACTCAACTGATGTCCTGTATGCGATATTGCAGAAAATATATAAGGATTGTAGATATTTTTTGTCATCGGAATATGTCGAAGTATAGAAGAGTGATCACTTTGAGAATGACGAATTTTACTATTTGGACTTTCAAGAAATTAAGGATATTCGGAGTCTCAAGATTCGTATATGCCTTTTATTTAAGAATACAAAACAGAGACACTCTTAAAGAGTACAGAAGATTGATGGCCAACCATACAGATCCCCAAGGGATTATCGTACAGGTAATGGGCATAAAGTTATCACTAGACCTAACGAATTTTGGTAACTTTATGTTCAAGAGGACGCTTGAGCGAGAAGGTCTCTATGAACCGGAAGTTACTCGATTTATAAGAGAAAACTTGAAGGGAGGAAATGTATTCATGGATATTGGGGCTAATATTGGATACTACACCCTTATTGCCTTACCAATAGTAGGTAGTCGGGGAAGAGTCATCGCGATAGAACCAAATCCCAGAGTGTTCGAGAGACTTAAGAAAAATGTGGCAATCAACAACTTTGAAAATGTTGAATTATATAACTTTGCATTATCGGATTTTAGAGGGCGAACGTTATTAAGTCTTCCAAAATTGGACGACGGAACATCGTCAATTGTTAACGATTCAGGTGCTAATCACATCTACGTCGATGTTTTTACCTTTGACGACTATTTTCGTAATAGCGAAATAGATGTCATTAAGATGGACGTAGAGGGTGCCGAAATCCAAATATTGAAATCCATGCAAAGGTACATAGTTAACCATAAAACGCTTAAGATAATCATGGAATGGAATCGGACTTATAGGAGTAAAGAAGACTTTGCGTATCTAGAAAGTTGCTTCGAAGTCTTCCTTGTGGAAGCTAACGGAAGCTTTCTTCTTAGTAAAGTTTACTCTTTTTTCGATCTTCCTTTTTGTAATTTATTGTTAGTCCCCAAGTAGTGGCAACCGGTAGAGCTACTCAACAGTGCCTCTTTCTGCCTACAAAGTAGAGGAAGCTTTTGCTTTCCGTTGCTATCAAAAGTGAGACGATTATGATAACGTAATGGGGATTGTCATAAAACTGAGTGTAAGGTTCGAACTTGATGAGTAAACTGAAACTACCAATCTTGTTAACTATCCATCCATTGGCGAAACCATTAACAAGTAAATGTTTGAAATTTAGCTGGCGCCCATCTGAAAATAGCACCCAACCATCTGCGAAATTCTGTTCGAGGGTTAGTAAAAACGGACCAGTCGAATTAGTTATAGTAACTTCGTAAGTATCCGGATTCAAGAATGCCCATCCAACATTTTTCGGAAGAGCATAATCAACATTAGATATGAACGAGTAATTTGTAATGAATATTGATTGTGGATTTTTCGAATTAAGAACGAACTCATACATTTGACTCGTGTTCATAAGTGCTGAACCTGAATCTACGGGAATACCTGTTCTAACGATGGAAACTTGATGTTGGTTCTCATATACCCACTCTGGCCCAAACGTCTCAACCCGATGTAGCCCTGTCTGGGAGTTTAAGAAATTCTCTAGATGTATTATATCAAATGGCGGCGGCCCCCCTGGCCAAGTGTGAATAAAATTTGTCTCTAGAACTACATATTTTATGTTATATAAATCCAAGATAGCAGAGAAATTGGTTGTGTTTGACCTTGAAGTTATGTTATAGATTACATTAAAAAATATCTTAAGATCTGCAGGCGCAAGATTTCCATCAACCATATTCGGAATTCCTGACCAGCTCAATAAGCTGGGGCCGATATATCCAGAATTTTTAGTAAAATTGAGGCCGATATCATGTGCTCCTACTGGTAGTCCAAGGACTAAATTGTACTTGCTGTCGATCGAAAGATAATCAATCAAGTTCTGATAGTATTCAGGAATCTCTGTCCTTGATGAAACTCCTTGTTGGAACGGAATAGACGAAGGCAGAACGGACTCTATTTGTGACCCAACTAACAATATCGTTAGGACTAAGGTTAATAATACTCCGAGTTTCTTAGAACTGCGCTTGTATTGAAACTTAATCTTTAGAACGTATCCTTGGCCCTTGGATTTATAAACTCGAGACTTTGGGTAACGGACTTCTTGTACGGATACTAGTGCAAAGAATATAGACACCGCAAAACAGAACGAAGCCAAAAAGCCAAGAGTGACAGGCGCATTCAGATAGGGGGAAAAAAACACACTTTCTAGAAATGCTTTAGACATTAGCAGAGAGCGTAAGGGGCCGGTAGATCCGGCCAGCAGCATGTCCAAAAGGAATAGCATCGCCAAGCAAAATAGATAATAGACGTTTCGTCTATATTTGTCGAAGATGAGTGGAACTAATACCGCAATGGTTACAGCATATGAAATTGCACGAGAAAGAACAGAAGATAGGAGATACGAGAGGTTTCCCAATTGCCAAGATCCATTATTGTAAGAGGGAAAAGTTGGAAATGTTATACTCCTGGAAAATGGAAAAAGGTCAGAGAATGCAGTAAGGACGTCTTTTCTGAGAGATAAGGAAGAATACAATGATGCCAGATTGACCTCATTAGAAAATCCAGCACTTAAGTGAATAACAATCCAAAATGACATTGAAAAAATGAATAGCACCAGGAAAAGGCTCTTGATGGCCTGAACGACGCCAGAAATTTGTAAGTGTTTTTTGTACATGACAAAGAACGTAGTAATAATTATCAAGAATAGACCTTCCACAAATATTATCGGGTATGAAGAGCCAAATAGTAAGAAAGTGAGAAAAAAAGGAGAAAAGATCAAGAACCTGTACAGTAGTTTAGGACCAAAATATTCGGAATAAATGGCTATTAACAGGAAGGTCAGCATTGGTACCAGCGAATATGATATCCAAACAGTAAAACTATCATTTAATAGGTAACCGGCAACATAGAAATTTGCTGAATATAGGGTAGATGGAATAATGTTGAGAATCTTGAATTTATATGATTTGTTATATCCCAGGGTGAAGAGTATCGAATTCAATAAAAGGTACATTCCCACATTAGAGACGAGCAGCAGTAGTAATATCTCCAAAAAGAACGATTGAGATATAGTGAAGCCCATAAGAGAAAGTAGATAGTATGGTACTGTCAATGCATACCAAAAAATTCCAACTCCAGACCATTGTTCTCCAAATCCCAAAACGTAGTTCCATTTGAATGAGTTAAAATACAAGTCTAGACTTGGATTCAGTGGAACGTATCCATCCGCAAACAATAGGAAGTGGAAACCGGTCCAGCTGTACGCTATTGTCGTAGAGAATGCTATCAGTACAATATAAACCAAGAATCCCACATTCCTGTCATTGAAAAGGACAGAGAAAGCACTAGTTTTCATCCAACTGTGCTCCCTTTGTTAAGTTTGAAAACATTAATTTGAACTGAAATCTGAATGACTTCTTCGAGCAATAGCTTCGACTTTTCATAGGTTTTGATAAATCTCTCAGAGCAAGAGAATACCCCTTAAGCATTCTCAAACCTCCTCCTTGGACTATTCCCCTCCCCAATGTCAAAATAAATATGGCAGGTAAGGAGATAAGCATAATAGGAAAGGAAAGGTTCTTGATAGCCACTAGGACAGAGTTACGGACACCGAGTGTGGACCTGTCTATTCCAAGTTCAGGAATTATAACAAATTTGTCTCTTTTGACTGAATTCAGATCCACTATTGATGAATCTCCTATGCAACAAACAAGATATCCTGAAAGATATATCCGGATGGATAGATCATTTTCATCATACTGAATAAACAGATCTTCATCCCAACCTCTTATTTTCTCCCATAGTTCCTTCCTTATGAAATATGCATTCCTAACCGTGAACACACTAACCAACCCATGCCAGAGTTTCTTTTTCCCTTCTATACCTATGAAGCCTGGAACCATTACAGTATAACTAAAGGGAGAAGGCATTCCGTTCGCTAATGACAATCGCCAACCCACCATTCCAATTTCGCGGTTACTTGACATATACCTAATAGCATCAGAAATGCATTCTCTAGAAAATGCTATATCATCATCAGAAAATAGTATGTAAGTAGTATTAGCCATTCTTCCCCCAATATTTCGAGCCTTTTGTGGATTACCACCAGATATTTGGACAACGGTCAAAGAGGGGAATCCCTGTTTAATCTCAGAAATTACGTCGTCCGTAGACCCAGTATCAACATAAATAATTTCGTCTGGAATAACAGAACCTCCAAGAATACTCGAGATAGTTTGTTTTAAGAAGTTCAATCTATTTCGACCTGCTATAACTACGGTCACATCCCCCTTCATTCTCGCCACACCTGCTTCGTTATCGGCCAAAGAATTCCTATTGAAAAAATATATAATTCCAACATATGTAAATTGAGATTAATCCAAGTGTATACGTTTAAAATGGTAGTTTTTAGCTTAGAGAAGAACTTACTAATGACTTTTGATCTTTTAGTATCCTGGATGAATCTGAGTTCAAAATTTTTTCCTGATTTAAAGTCGGTATCTACTTTTTGCCGATGCTTATTCTCCTTGTGATCGAAAGTCCTCCTCAAAATAGCTGTGAATTTTTTGATTAACGAAGAGGCTCCATCAACGTAAGTTCGTTTTTTCAGGTCACTCATCTTCAAATTTGATTTTAGAATACTAATTGCTGACAGAAGTCCTAACTTCGAATCGTCGAATCTTGAGCGTACCCATTCTGATAAAGTTTGCAATCTTAAGAGGAAAATAATGGATTTAGTTATCTTTTTGTAATCATATATCCTGTTGATATCGTGGTTTACGGCATCAAGAATATCATTTGTAGTTAATATGTTTCTTCCCCAAGAAGGACAAACTGTGCAGCGACCTAAAGTATATTGCAATTCTGTTTGATCTAGATCTGATATTGAAATGCCTTTTTCTGAATTGTTTCTTATTCCCTTTACTCGAAAAAAGAATAGGTTGTCGTGCCTGGAAATTCTTACAATTGGGTAAACGGGTGCAATCTCGAGAGTGCGATCAACGTTATTTCTATGTGTTCTTTCCATTTGTAAGTACCAATATCCAAGGTTGAGGTCCATGTATTCTAAGGCATGCCTTATGGAGTTTTCAGAAGGAATAATTACAGAACTCAGCATAACAGCGTCTGCCTTATCCCATTCAAAGTTACTCACGATCCTCGAGTGTATTAGGTTCACATACAAAGTGATGAAGTAATAATGGCAAGGATAAATATAGTTTCCTATAACCGGTGTGTTGAATAGAATACTGAAGCTTATTATGCAATCCTAGGCAATTGCTAAAATGCAGCACGGAATGGGATTTGCAAGTCAGTTTCTTGTAATGTTGTGGGCAGGGCCCTACAAGGTTTACTTTAAGGTGCACTTATATGTATCAGCGAATTCATGGATCTTCCCCCGCAAGGGGTCTTCTTCGTTATGCTTCAAATCGATATTAAAACTAAAGTATTCCGCTAAACAGGTTGCTAAACCTTTTGTCCTTTTTTGCAAATTCTAGAAATGTAGCGACCCAAGATTCCTTCGTCCCGATGTCATATCTCTTCCCATTCAACAAAGAAGCTATCATTCCTCTTTCTTTGCATATAACGTTCAGTGCATCTGCAAGCTGAAATTCCCCGTCCTTTCCTGGTTCAATGGAGTTTAGAACGTCGAAAATACTTGGTTCTAGAACGTAAATTCCAGTTACACCCAGGTTGCTAGGTGCCTCTTCTGATCCTGGTTTTTCTATAATTCTAGATACTGTGAAAAGTTGGGTGGAAATAGGCACAGCATCTATAATACCGTAATCGGAAATTTTATTCTCCGCGACCCTTTCAACTGTAATACAAGGAACTTCATTCCCGTAATAACAATCCAACAAACTAGATGTGGCTGTTCTGCCTTCTGTCCTGTATATAGTGTCTCCGAGCAGAACAACAAACGGCTCGTCAGAGACAAACTTATTTGCGTATCGAATTGCGTCTGCTAATCCCTTTTGCTCTTTTTGCCTGATAAAGTATATGTCCGGTAGGTTGTTTAATCCGTAACGATCCATCTCCTCATCAAGTCGATGTTTATCAAAGTAATTGATTATAGCATCTTTACCGTAACCAACTATTATCAGTATTTCATCCAGTCCGGAATTTACAGCCTCCTCGACGACATAATGTATTACAGGTTTGTCCAATACCGGCAGCATTTCCTTCGGCTGAGCCCTGGTAAGCGGATAAAACCTCTTCCCAGTACCAGCGGCAGGAATTACAGCCTTTCTTATCCTGTCCATGTGCCGACACTCCAAAGAGCTGTTCGCTCACGAGAACGTAAGAGACGTCTCAAATCAAACACAGGTTTAGTAAACCTTACATTCTCAAGGTCCCTAAATTCATCCCACTCCGTTGCTATGATTAAGGCGTCAGAATCATTGTAACAGTCCCATATATTTTTACATTTGAATACTCCTTTTGGTACTTTACTGATAGCAGGATCATATACCCTGACTTCAGAACCTGCATTCACGAGTTCCTTGACTAGCAACAAAGATCTGCTTTCTCTGATATCATTTGTGTTTTCTTTAAAGGCTAGTCCAAGAATTCCAACTTTCTTCTCCTTCAGACTCCCCAGTTTTTTTTCCATAATTTCGATTACGTGGCCAATTCTCTTGCTATTTGCTCTCATTGCTCCTCTAATAATATTTAGATCAACGCCCAGATCACTTGCAAATCCGCAGAGGGCAGAAGTGTCCTTCGGTAGGCAAGACCCACCATACCCTAATCCCGCTTTTAGAAAATATGGAGAGATTCGTTTATCGTAACCCATTCCTTTGGCTACAACTTCCACTTCTGCTCCTTGTATCTTTTCGCACAGATTTGAAATTTCATTAATAAAGGATATTTTCGTTGCTAGAAAGGCATTACTTGCGTATTTAATGAGCTCAGCGTTTTCTGTTGTAGTTTTTACTATTGGTGCACCTGTAAATGACCAGATTTTCTCAATCAATTCTGTGTTTTTCCCTCCAATTACAATCCTGTCTGGATGAAGGCTGTCAGATATTGCTGTTCCTTCCCTTAAAAATTCTGGATTAGAAATAACGTTGTTTGCCACTCTTTCAGAAATCTTCTTTGCAGTTCCTGGAACTACTGTGCTCTTTATAACAATATCCTCTTTGTTTACCTGAGAAATCGAGTCTGTTGCACTATAAATATAACGTAGATCTATCCTCCCTCTCTTAGTAGGAGTGGGAACCGATATAAAACTCAATTCCACGTCGTTCAAAGAAGAAAAATCGTCAGAGAATTTCGGCTTTCCACGCTTAAAGTAATAATCCAGTTTAGGTTCATAAATTGGAACGAGACCGTCATTAAGCATTTTTATTTTATTCGAGTTTATGTCCACCCCTATAACCTCGTCACCCTTAACTGAAAGCACAGCTGCAGTAACTAGACCCACAAATCCTAAACCTACAATCCCTATTTTCATCTATCCCTCCCAAAAAAACCAATCGTTCGTTTAAGTCCCTCTTCAAGAGAGACTTTAGGCTCCCATTTAAGCGTGGTTAGAGCCCTAGTAATGTCAGCCGCCCTTCTTCTAGGGTCGTCAGGTCTGCCATTCTTGAAAACTATGCTTGATCGACTGTTTACCAGACCTTTAATCCTTTGGGCGAGACCTGTTATAGTGATTTCCTCAGGAGATCCTATGTTGAACACCTGACCAGTGACCTTTAACATAAGCATTTTCCACGTAGCGTCGACCCAATCTTCAACAAACAGGAAGCTTCTTGTCTGCTTTCCGTCTCCGAGGACAGTAATGTCTTCATTATTCAATGCTTGAATTATGAAGCGTGGAATTACTCTTCCATATGGACCGTCCTCTCGAATCCCCGGGCCGTACACATTAAAGGGTCTTTGAATCCTGACATCCAGGCCAAACTCTCTGAAAAAAGAAAGAGAGAGGGCTTCAGAGAACCTTTTACTTTCGTCGTAGCAGGATCTAATCCCTGTAAAATTGACATTGCCCCAATAATCTTCTGGAGTCGGGGTGACCTCTGCGCTTCCATAAGCTTCAGAAGAGGAAGTATATAAAAAGATGCCATTATTTTCTTTAGCCATTTCAAGCATTTTTAGCGTCCCCACTGAGTTTGATAGCATCGTTTCAACGGGATTTATCACATAATCTTCTGGAGAGGGTCTAGCGGCCAAGTGTACGTAAAAATCAAATCTCTTGGTAGAAGTAAAATTCTCTATTCCTGCTTTGACGAATTCAACTTCTTTATCGAGGTTCTTTGGTTTTGTTGTACTGAGGTTGTCAACAATAGTTACTTCATATCCTTCTTTCAGTGCTCTATCCGTAAGGTAAGAACCGAGAAATCCATTTCCCCCTGATATCAGCATGTTAGACATTCAGACCGTTAGAATTCTTTTTGATTTAAACTATTTTGTATCATTCATCCATTTGCATCAGTTGTCGCGAAAGTCAAATCCAAGAAAGAATACGCAATTTTTCATTGAATCTCGAAGCAAAATGGGCTTCTTTTTCAGTTTCGAGGAAAGCCTGATCACTGATTTTTCATGACATCTAACAAGCCAAGTATTGTCCGATAATATTTAATACACTCTTTTGCATTTTAATTGGGAGTGTACTAGTAGGTGCCTTATTTCTCGATTGAAATAATTACAAGGGGAGAAAAAACTACAGAATCAGTACTGAAGTCAATATTTGATCAAACCTTTCAATCTTTTGAAGTTGTATGCGCAAATTCGTCTTCATACAAGGGTGTGCAAAAAGTATTGGATCAGTATTCGATAAGAATGGTAGATACAGACCCTACATATGGTACTCTAGGAGCTAGGTATGAAGCAAATCTAATATCGTCCGGGCGATATAGCATTCTGTTGGATTCCACTAGACTATTAATTCCAGAAGCCCTAGAAACGATAAAAGATGTAATGGGAGGTAATGATATGTTGGCCATAAGAGAAGGATCAATAGGGAAAGGTTTTTGGTTCGATCAGATCAAGCTCCATAAGGAAATTTCAGAAAGTCCTAAGAATGTGCAGAAATTTCTTAAGGGTAGGTCAAGTTTCATCATTCCACGAGTATACAGAAGGGACATCATTAGAGAAGCTTTCAAGCACCTCAGGGAAGTCATACCTTCTAGGTACTTCTATACCATAAGGCATGGAGACCATCAGTTAGTTTTCGAGGAATCATCCAGACACGGAAGCAACATATCCTTTTATGATGAAAATCCACTTATCCTTCATTTTGAGGATACAGACCTTTCTTCAATCTTTAAGAAGTATTACTATTATGGTAAGTCGCAAAAACTGATACGCGGTATGAAAGGATACAAAGTTTCAAATATTATGTCGTATCGAAGATCCGTCAATTTTTATGACTTTGGAAAAGAGCTTCTATGCCTTCCAATAATTTCTGTTCGGTCAGCTTCATTCTTACTTGGACTGCTTCTATGAGGATAATGATCGAATTTTGACTACAATTTTAGAATCTGATTGACCAAGAGTTATTTCGCTCACCGAATATAAATAATCAACTTATATTACTCCTTCTAAAAATTGCAAGCATGATTTTGTCATACCGATGGATGGGGTTAATGACATCTCCAAGGAGCAACCCATAACATCCACTGTGATCTGCTCCCCGGAAGACTGTAACAATTTTCATCGCTTTTCATTCATTTTCACCTCGAGTTTTCCGGTGTAACCCTCCCTGAATGATTGATCATTCAGGAACTTCCTCCTGAACTCCCTTAGAGGAAGATATTCAACGGAGGAATGTAGCCTCTTCTCATTGTAATCCATGAAAGCTTTCTCTATGGCAGCTGACGCTTCTCTGTAATCTTGGAATTCGTAGGGCCAGACGTAGTCTATCTTGAGTGAGCTGTGGAACGACTCAACGTTACCATTGTCCCCTGGAGTGTGTTTCTGGATGTATTCCAGGGATATTCTCAGCAGGTTCATTGAACTCCTGAACTGCTGTGATATGTACTGAGGCCCGTGGTCTACCCTTAGTACTAAATCTTCAGGAACTCCACCATCAAATGCTCTCAGAACAGCGTCTTCCACTGCCCTTATCGCATACCTGGACAAGCAGCTTCTGGAGTACTGGTACCCCTGCCATTCCTTCGTGAAACAGTCTTTTATGCACATCAGGTAAGTCATTCCCTGTTCTGTGGGAAACTGGCATCACTTACATTCCCACAGCTGATCAGGCCCTGTGGGACAGAACAGATTCCTGGACTTTGTTCTGCCCTTGTGTTTGGCGTATGGAAGGGAGAGGTTCTTCTCCGTGAGAACTCTCCTAACGGCCTTCCTGTTGACCCTCGTTCCGTTGTTTCTAAGCATAGCCCAGACTCTTCTGTAACCGTAAGTGGGTCTTTCAGATGCAGTTATGATTATCTCCTCCTCGATTTGAGGGGAGAGCCTACTGACTCTCCTCTCCTTTTCTTGGTAATAAAAGGAGGAAAGGGATATTCCAGATACTCTTGCTATCTCCCTCAATGGCATATCGCTCTTCAAATCTTCAACGACGATCATCTTGACCCTCCTTGAAGCCTCTTTTTAAAAGCATTTATGACCAGGGTCTGCTCGCCTATCATCCTCTTCAGGTCATCTATCTCCTCTTCCCTGGATTGTGGATGTCTGCCATCAGACAGGCCTTTCTTACCGCTCTCTGTGAATTGCTCCTTCCACTTAGCAAGCTGTGTTGGGAATATTCCGTGTCTCCTGCAGATCTCTGCCTGAGTTGTGTTTTCTGTGAGTGCTTCCATGACAATCTCAAACCTCGCCTCAACTGAGTGTCTTGGTCTCATGGGTAGACCTCCATGTATTCTTCCTTACTTATGTTGGAAAGTTTCTTGATATCTAATTGTCCGATTCGCTTGCGCCCTTACTGGAGATTAAAATTCGTGGATAAACATTCTTTTGGTTGTAGTCATATTTTAATTGTTTTCTTATTCCACGCACCAAACTCATACTTGTCAAAAATTGGATGCAGCTCTTTGTGTTTTGACATAAAATCATGGAACGAAGTGTTCCACGAAATATCATCAGAAGAAATTATTCCATTTTTACTCAGATGCAAAAGTGCCCACTCAAACTCAAACATCATGTTTTCGTACGAATGCTCCGAATCATGAAAAAATAAATCCAAATTTGAATTAAGTGTTGGAAGAACCTTTGAGGATTTTCCAATTAAGAGTGTCCACGAAGATCGAAGCTCTGATGGCACGAGCCAGCCAGGTTCAAGACTTTGTGGTACATAAACAGGATCCTGAGTCCCGTCAGAATAAGCGTATCCTGTTGGAACTCTGTTTGGTAAATCGACACTTATTAGTTTTCCTTTCCCGTTCAGCTTAATGGCACGTAGAATTACATATGAGCTCACCCCCTGAGCAACGCCAGTTTCGACGATTGTGAGCGGTCTTAGGCTTCTCACAAGAGTGAAGAGCAAGGATTCCTTCACTCCAAACCATCCACCAGTGCTGGAGCGGTCAATTTCTGAGCGAGTGAAATTTCTCGAGAGTTTTTCTGTTATATCTTTATACAATGAACGTAGAATATTAAAATCTTCTTTAGAATAGTTTCCCATCAAGTGAGATACATGGAAGTAGGTAACTAAGGGCAGAATTTCTGTATATGAACAATTCATAACGACCGTGGAATCTCTGAAATGTATATTTATAGTATTATAACGATTTTTACTATAATGTGCCAGAAAGAGCATTACCCTAACCCAGTTAGAAACGCTCTTTCTAATGATCTTGATATAACTTATTGCCCTGCTTGATACAAGCATTTACTTCCGATTCTAATCTTATGGACCAATAAAGAGATTGCTAACCAGTGTGCTCTGTTTAACGAATAGCCCTCAGTGTGTTAATTGATGTTCCTGTGAATTCAAATGGATTTTTGGCTATTCGTTACATGTTTGCGGGATCAGACGAGTGCTTCTCCCCATAGTTCTTGATCTCATCGTACGCCCAGAATCTCTGATACCCCTCAGCCAGGAGACCCTCCTCTGATCTAGAGACCGTGTTCTCTCCAAACTTTCTTTTCACTGCAGAGAATATTCCCTCAGTACCCGGCCACCTCATTCCATAGTGGTTCAATGAGGACCATCTCTCATACCCCAGATTCTTGTACCAATCCGCCGATGCGTTCTTCCTTATCTTTACCACGGGCTTAGCGCCAATGGAGTGGAGCTTGTTGAACATGGTAGACTGATCGTAAGCTCCATCGCCATAGAACCTCTTGATTGTGATGCCCTTCTCCGTTATGGAGGAGATGTGTTGCAGGGCTATTGACGCTTCCGTATACCCCTTCCCTTCTATGCGTACTTCTACACACAATAATTTCTTGTGCTTCACTTCAGCAGTGATCACGACGACGAGATGCTTCTTTCTCTTTGCATCTGGATCTCCGTACTTCATTATTCTGTACTCACCAGCATTCTTCGTTTTGAGACCTGTGCCATCTGTGGCGATTTCCGTTTCACTGAACTGAGGAAGTGATATTTCTGGCTTTGACGAGTGAATCCTTGTCCATACTGTTGAAAAATCCGGATACCTTGGGATGAGATGCATGTAGAACAACTTCCTTGTTATCCCTTCCAGTCCCCTGTAATCCACAATCTGCTTCCATACAGTCAACCACTTCATCATCGGTGCTGGAAACTTGAACTGCCCCCCCTTCTTTGATCTGTTTGCATTCACCACTTCGTTATTCTAGCCGCCCATTGTATTGCTTCCAATCCTTCTTGTCCTTGAATTCTTTGTCCAATCTCTTCCCCTCTTCTTTGAAAGTACTCTGCATATACATAGTACTTATACCAAAAGGGTATTTATGTGTTTATGCATAGTACCGTTATGGAAACAGCGTTGCTTATTCATGTTTGGATACCCTTCAAGAGGAAGGGTATGGAGAGGAAGGAACAGTCCAGGATATACAGGATGCTCTACGGATACAACTCCTCGAGCAAGTACGGCAAGTACCACTACACGAGAAAGGGTCTCCTTGACACCATTCCGTCAATAAGGTACGAGGACGGAAACTTCATGATACCGGCGAGGAAGAAGAACAAGGTGATCAACTTCCTCGAAGAGAACAACGCATCCTACAGGCTGTGGAGGGTCATCCCAGGACAGGACGAGCTGGAGAAACTAAAGACGAACTGAGGATTCTTTAAACACAGCATAACCAGTGGTGAGAATTCAGAACTACATTTGGAATGTTTCTGTCAATTTCAAATCTAAGTTAACAGAGGATGACATATTCTGCAATCTCACGTCGGGACCTTGATTATTGAAAGTATGGCATTGAAAACCAAAATCTTGATCGTTTGCTCTTCTGATCTGCTACCCGTAAAACTGTAACAATTTTCCTCACTTTTCATTCATTTTCACCTCGAGTTTCCTGGTGTAACCCTCCCTGAATGATTGGTCATTCAGGAACTTCCTCCTGAACACTCTTGGAGGGAGGTAATCGATTGATGAGTGTGGCCTCTTCTCATTGTAATCCGTGAACGCATTCTCTATGGCGACCGATGTATCTCTGAAATCTGAGAATTCGAAGGGCCAGACGTAATCCGTTTTTAGGGACGAGTGGAACGACTCTATGTTCCCATTGTCCTCTGGCGTGTGTTTCTGGATGTATTCCAGGGATATTCTCAGCAGATTCATTGAACTCCTGAACTGCTGAGATATGTACTGAGGACCATTGTCCGTTCTGAGTATGAGTCCTTCAGGAACTTCATCTCCAAACGCCCTCATAACGGCATCTTCCACCGCCCTGATTGCATCTTTAGACAAGCAGGATCTGGAATATTGATATCCCCGCCACTCCTTGGTAAAACAGTCCTTTATTGCCATCAGATAAGTCATTCCCTGCTCTGTGGGTATGTACGTGATATCCGTTTCCCACGGCTGATCAGGTCCCGTGGAACGGAACAGGTTCCTCGTTTTTGTTCTGCCTCTGTGCTTTGCATATGGAAGCGAGAGATTCCTCCCCCTGAGGACTCTCCTCACTGCCTTCCTGTTGACTCTTGTTCCACTGTTCCTAAGTACAGCCCAAACTCTTCTGTAACCGTATGTCGGCCTTTCTGATGCAGTCCTGATTATATCCTCTTCGATCTGAGGGGAGAGCCTCCTCACCCTCCTCTCCTTCTCCCTGTAGTAGAGGGAGGAGAGGGATATGCCCGATATCCTTGATATCTCCCTCAACGGCATGTCGCCTCTGAGGTCTTCAACGACTGTCATCTTGACCCTCCTTGAAGCCTTTTTTTAAAAGCATTTATCACGAGAGTCTGCTCTCCTATCATCCTCTTCAGGTCATCTATCTCTTCTTCCCTGGAGTGCGGATGCCTGCCGTCTGAAAGTCCTTTCTTTCCACTCTCTATGAATTGTTCCTTCCACTTCGCTAATTGAGTTGGGAATATTCCGTGTCTCCTGCATATCTCTGCCTGCGTTGTATTTTCTGTAAGCGACTCCATGACTATCTCAAACTTCTCTTCCTTTGAATGCCTTGATCTCATGGGTAGCCCTCCATGTATTCTTCCTTACTTATATTATTAACATTATACTGTTCCAGTTCTATGAGGGGGCAGACCACTTCTAACTTATTCTGGCATATACTTGGACACATTTTTTTGAGAATCCTTCACTATTGAATCGTTGAAAATTCTTTGGCAGTCACATTGAAACATGAAACATCCGAGTTGAGGTTGCTTGACATGCTATATGTGGAATGGCAAAAGGCTTAGTCAAAAGAACTAGCCTTTTCTGGTTCTAGGTCGCTTGGAACGGAGTATCGGATAAGGGCAGTTCTGATGAAATAAGAATAGCAGGATTAGACCGAAGAATTGTGTTCAACTAGTCGTATTCAAGGCGATTATTATTTTTTAAGTCATTGAGTACACGTCGTTTATATTAAGAGAAGTTAGATATGTATCTGTTAACTACTGAACATACTGTAAATATTTAATATGAGGTTTCTATCCCTAACTTGGAGTGACAGGAACTAAAACTAATCACTATATCCTAACGGGCTTAAGCCGCCTTGATAGATTTGTAATTCACCCTTCGATTTTATTGAAATTTCTTATTGAAGGGCAAATTGGTGCAGTAAAGGGTACAATAGAGATATCGCTCAAGGATTTATCGACTGAAAAATTTTTTTCGAAATCCAACCTAGAAGATTCTCAAATGCAGACCTTCCTAGGCAAAATGGGCTTTATATCTCAGGAATTATTGTACAGGCTTGTCAGAATCTTTAAACCAAGGTTAGTAATTGAGACAGGTGTACACGTAGGTGTCAGTTCCGCCTTTATTTTGCAAGGATTGCATGATAATGGCGACGGTATGCTTTATAGTATAGACCTGCCTCTATCCGAATTTAAGAGTGCAAATGGGAAGCCGCTAAATTACCAGTTTCCGAGAAATGGTGATACTGGATTTGGCGTTCCAGAACGGTTAAAAGAGAGATGGACATTGATACTTGGAGATTCGCACGGAGAGCTGCCTAAGTTGCTAGGCAAGCTTGGAAGTTGCGATCTATTTTTTCATGATTCGGAGCATTCGTACGAAAACATGATGTTTGAGTTTTCTACAGTTTTTCCATATCTTTCTGGCAATGCAGTGGTTGCATCTGATGATGCAACATTAAATAACGCATTTCGTTCCTTTTGTGCCCTAAAGAATTTGACCCCGCATATCGTCGGAGAACAATTCGGATTCGCAGTTCTAGAATAATAAATGATCATTACAAAGGGAATGCGATATTCCAACGAAATTGCTTCAACTTAGCTAATTTATAAACAGTATAAGGTGTAAGAGGACGGAAGGATATTGCTTCTTGGTTAGTTCTTCAATTACCTTTTGCTGGAAGTTTGCAGTAGTTCAGAGCTCAGGATATACGCCAAATAACCACGCTATTATTGATCTTTTGTTGGAATGTTTCTTGGATCTCTGGACAATCTGAGAAATTAATTTAGTAATGGTTTGTCTCATGCCCATTGAATGGAAGAAGAAAGGTCTTTCAGTCCGGAAGAGAAGCTGAGAATAGTGCTGGAGGG
>JAMCQR010000067.1 GCA_023379555.1 Thermoplasmatota archaeon
GAAGAGCCATTTTCAGACTTAGGGAGTTCAACATGATGGAGTGCGAATCTTTCTTTGATCCCAAGAACGAAAAGTGGGTCCGTGAACCCGATAACGAAATCAAGGTGACATTCCTTACAAATGAGGGCAAAGAGATCAAGGCGACTTCAAAGGAAGTGTATGACAATGGAATTGTGAAGAGTCAGCCAATGGCATATTTCTTTGGCCTTGCTCTTAGATTTTATTCAAAAGTGGGCATCGACTTGGAGAAGATCAGGTACAGACAACACAAAAAGGAGGAGAGAGCACACTACTCTTCAGAAACCTGGGATGCAGAGGCGTTGACAGACATAGGTTGGATAGAGATAACCGGAAACTCCCACAGGGGTACATTCGATTTGACCAACCACATAAGATCGTCCGGGAAAGACCTGTATGCTCAAAGGATAATTCCAAAGAGAGAAGAATTTCAAAAGGTCAAGGAAATAGACTACAAAAAGGTGAAGTCGGAATATCCCGATATCTCTTCCAAAATAATAGCAGCAATGAAGGAAGGAAAGACCGAGGTAACGATAGATGACAAGAACATCCAACTCTACAGATTCACTATAGAACGGGAGGAGAAAGTTGTTGTTGACAGGGAGAGTTTCGTTCCAGTTGTAATTGAGCCAGCATTTGGATTTGACAGAATCCTGTACGCTATACTGGACCACAATCTCTCGTCCAGGGAAGATTCAGGTTATGCTTACCTGAAAATACCCTACTCAATCTCCCCTTATGATGCGGTCGTGCTGCCCTTAATGAATAAGGACGGAATGGACGCAAGTGCAGGTAAAATTTTTGAAGACCTACTCAAGAGTAAGTTCTCGGTTCTGTACGATGACTCAGGATCGATAGGCAAGAGGTATTCAAGATACGATGAAGTTGGAATCGTGTACTGCATCACGATAGACTATGATACAATCAAGAATGGAGATGTGACAATCAGACATAGAGATACCAGGGAACAGATAAGAATCAAGATCGAAGATATTCCGCGTTATCTAGGATCTGACCCATGGAATGGGAAAGCGAATTAGAAGCATCACTGACGAAATCAGTTCGAGAATTACCCAATGAAGTAGGAATACTTTTTTCAGGCGGACTAGACAGTTCCTTGATTGCGTACCTCTCAAAGAAAGAAGGAAAGGAAGTACGATTGTATGCCTGTGGAAGTGACGGATCTCACGACTCAATCTGGGCAACGATAGCAGCCAAATCAATGGATATGAAGGTCAACTTTCTGAGTGAAGACGAGAATGACATTTTGGAAGGTATTAGGAGCATCAAACAGATTACTGGAGAGACATCAGCTCTTTCGATTCTGATAGAGCTTCCTCTATATTTCACAACCAAATCCTCAACCGATCACAAACTTGCCACTGGCCAGGGAGCAGATGAGCTCTTCTTAGGATACAAGAAATATGAGACCAAAGACACATCAAAGGAAGACCTCCACAGGGTTGTGAATTACGTCGTACCGATGGAGCGAAAGATCGCTTCATACAACGGAAAAGAACTTCTGTATCCGTACCTCCACGAAAGTGTTGTAGATACGGCCTCTCGAATTCCGTACGACCTCAAGGTCCAGAATGGTTCTAGAAAATACATTCTCAGGTCGACTGCCTCTCGAATTAAACTGGATAAGGAGATAGTATGGAAGCAGAAGAAAGCTGCACAGTACTCTTCCGGGTTCAAAGATGTGGTGGCGAGAATGGCAAAGAGAAAAGGAAAAAATGTTCACGATTTTATCAATGAACTGTAGCGGTCAAATATCTCCTCATTTTTCTTTCTGAGTTCATCCAAGTTCAAGCCAAAGAAGTCTCCCTCTGAGTACAGCAATTTACCATTTACAATCGTCTGTTCAACGTCATTTCCATTGGACGAATAAATCAGAATGTTTTCAGCGTTGTCTCTTCTTAGCGGAATCTGTCCAACGCCCCCGCCCACCACTGTAATGTCTGCAAGGGCTCCCTCCTTCAAGACTCCCGATTTCTTATCGAGCGCTCTCCAAGGGTTCTTGGTCATGAAATCTATGACCTGGGATGGTGGAAGAATCTGCCCTTCTTCTCTGTAATTCTTTTGAAGCAATGATGCAAGCTTTGCATTTTCAAGCATATCAAGGGAATTTCCAGTAGTAGCAGAATCGGTCCCAAGTGTCATGTTAACTCCATGCTGTAACATTTCGAGAACCGGGACGAAATTTCCATTTGCAAGTTTCATATTACTCACCGGGTTGTTCACTGCCGTTACCTTGTTCCTCCCCATAATCTTAATCTCATTAAGAGTAACATAGATCGTATGTGCTGCAATCAGCCTGTCACTCAAAAACCCGAAGGCATCCAGATATTCTACCGGCCTCTTCTTTTCTTTCTTGACGATGTCATATACCTCCTTCCTATTTTCGCTCAGGTGTATAGTATATGGAAGATCGTATCTGTCCGCAAGTTCCTTCGAAGCAATCAGATCATCTCTGTCACACGAATAGATTCCATGTGGTGCAGGGAGAGGAGTGACCATTTCACTTCCCTTGAACTTTGAAATGAACTGTTCTGCATTCTTGAGAGGGTCGCCTTTCTGGGTGGTCAGGTTCTTGTTCACGATACTCCAACCCAGATACGAACGTATCCCAACTTCCTGAGCAGCTCGTGCTACCATATCTTCTCCGTAATACATATCCAAAAAAGTGGTGGTCCCTTTCCTCAACATTTCTGCGATACCCAGTTTGCTGCCATAATAGATCTCTTCGTCCGTTCTGGCGGAATCAAGTTTGAATCCTGTATCGAGGAACTTGGAAAAAGGAATATCGTCCAAGAGCGTTCTCATGTTTGTCATTGCGACGTGATTGTGCATGTTTACAAATCCGGGAGAGATAATCTTGTTGGAACAATTAATGACGTACTCTGCTTCAACATTTATTTTTTCAGAAATCTGAGAAATAGAATTCCCATCGATGAATAAGTCCATCCTCTTTGGCGCGTGATCTTCAGTGAGTAAAATGCCGTCCTTCAACAGGATTTGCATGCGTTGCTATTGCTTTTCCTTATTTATCCTATCTGAATAGAATCAGAAATCCCGCTAATGCAGTTATCAGGAGAAAGAGGAAAGAATACTTGTTGAATTTTAAGAAATTCTTTCCAGAAAGATTCCTCAGAGCTATGATGTTGGCTAGCGATGCAATGACGGTGCCGTTCCCTCCAATGTTCACTCCGTATGATAGAACTGCCCACGAAGAGACTTTCCCAAAGAGCACAGTTGTCGGAACGTTGGATATGACCTGTGAGAACATTATCGAAGTGAAGTAAGTCAGTATCCCTCCTCCTGTAAAGGGGAGGGCTATCATTGACCTGATGGAATTCATAACAAGGAATATTAGAATAAAGACCACTATCAACACGTAATCGACCCTCGCGACAGCTTGTGGTTCCAGGAATACTAGGGATACCAGAGCAATAGCTATAAGAGCGATGAACAGAAAAATTGGCGCATTGAGCAGCATCCCAACTATTGTTGCGACTAACAGGAATAGATAAAAAATGAAGAAATAAAATCGTGGTTCTTCCTTAACGTCATTCGGAGGGAGCTTCTCATTCTTGAAAACGAGGGAGAATACAATCAGAATTGCAATTGATACCAGGAAAATTGGTGCCATTGTTTTGACGAATGTAAAAAAATCGAGTGAATAAAGTCGAAACAATATGATATTTTGGGGATTTCCGAAAGGCATGAGAAGAGATCCAACATTAGCAGCAATTGCCTGAAATATAATGACATCATCAAGATTTTTTCCAGAAAATTTCCCTATCGCAATTGTGATTGGAATCAATACCAGGAGAGAGACGTCATTCGTGAGAAACATGGCCAAGAAAGCAGTCAAAAGTATAGATATGATCATCAACTTCCTCCTGCCGTCGGTTACCTTCATGATCTGGTAAGCAACGTAGTTCAGACCACCAGAATACATTAAGCCTGTATTAACCACAATTAGAGTAGAAAGGATGGCGATAGTATTCCAGTCGACCAGTCCCGGAGAATAGAGGCTTCTTCTCACTAAGATGATAACCAAATACGCAAGTCCCAAGACAAGAAGCAGTATTTTATTAACTGTTAACTTCATTCAAAGCGTATTCTTTAGAAGAGTATCGAGTTCTGGTCCTATGGCCTTGAGTATCGACTTGATCATCTCGTCCCTGAAAGATTCTGGGATCGATATCAGGCCAAGTTCTGCCACTACCTTCAACATCTTTGCTTGGGCGCCGGCCTCTAGGAGCTTCCCTCGAGTGTAATCTCGAATAGAGTCCTTCAGCTCATTTTCCATCCTAGGATTCTCCTTCAGTTTTTCCTTGATTCTTTCCTTGATTTCGTCCTTGTAGAGTTCCTGAATAGCCTGAACAATTATTTCGTCTGAAATCATTAGTTTCTTTGAATCCTCCAAGATGAAATTTTCGTCTTTGGCCATGAGAAGCTATACCAAAGTCATATAATAGCTATTGCTGTGACACCTTCGAGCTAAATGTCTAGAGTAACTTCGATGAGAGCAGGGGCCCTCTTCACAATCAGTCTGTCGTAGGTTGCAGCCTTCACAAGAATCGACCCTCTCTCCTTCATACTGAAAGGTTCCCCCATACCGTCCCACCTGACTTTTCCCTCACAAACAGTAATTTTTCTGATCTTTATGGCGAGTTGTGCTGATTCGGACCTGTATATCAGATCATTCAGCAATCTGGTGACACATCCCTCATCAGTATCATATTCGATAGTAGAACTCAACAACACCTCTGGTCGAATAATGTCAGAGTAGATCATTCTGAGCATGTAATTCGACAGTTCCAGGAGCGTACCCTGAAACGATCTACCCCAGGCTCTGAGTCTCACATCTGCAGTATGATCTAGGCTTTCTACTGGCACAAATTTATGATGTAGGAGTAAGATAAAACATTATTGAGACTGCCTTTTGAGCTCTTCAAATTCTTTCTTTAGCTACTTTTTTGGGTTGAAAACGCGAAGAATGTCGACGAACTCGTTCTTCGAAATAGCCTTGGCACCAAACAACAAACTCAGATACTTACCGTACCAACCACGAATACGTAGGAATCCGCAACAGTATCCGAGTAGGTCCTTAGGTTTCCATCCTCATCCCCCTATTGGAAAAATGTAATAAAGTCTCCTCTTTCGAAATGCGATTTTAGGAAATAGAGGGCTAGAAATTGCTAATCACTTTTTTTCCGCAACTCGTCCATCGCATAATGTCCGAGTTTCCCAGGATTCATCATATTTGAAATGTCTACAAGCTCCTCTTTGGTTATGACTTTTGAAGCTAACAACAACCCCAGGTAACTTAGTCCATAAGCAAGGAACAGACCTATCATAATGAAGATAGACATCCTGTTGTAACCGTGAAAGAAATAATAGAACAATCCACCAAGGAGTATTGCCATTACTGCGCTCCTTGCAGATTGGTAAGTCACCTTGATTTTTACTTCGAAGAGCAGTGCTATTATGGACGTCAGGAGTAGAGCAATGCCAGAAATAAGATATGAGTAAGCCCCGCCAACTACACCCAAACCCCCAAGATGGACATCTGCCAATGTCCTCGGAATGAGGACAATGCTCAGTACAATCCAGAGGACATAACCCACGTTGGTCAGCAAGGCTGTAATTTTGGTTTTCGCAACTGCGTTAAAGTGGGTCCAAAATGGGATCGCCATTGTCCAGAACCAGGACCCAATAAGCATTACTTGAAGGGGGAAAGCGAATGCAATCAACGCAGAGTTCCAAAGGTTGAGAATTGGCGCTGCGAATATTGTCGCGAACACGGTAAGAGGGGTTACGAAGAGTGTCAGGTACTTAATCGACACGCCCATGGTCTTTCCGTAATCTCCGTTAGATGCAAATTGGGAGGTCAGAGAAGGGAGTATAAGGACAGTGACGGACATGGTGAATCCGGTCATCATTAGTATCAACCTGTAATCGGTTGCAAATCCTCCAGATTGGAATGACCCAAAAGCGATATAGACTAGCACTTGGGGCACATTGGTGGATATTGCGGTTGCGATGGAAACTCCGATAAGGGGATATGAATATTTCAGGTAAGTTCTGATCATTTCCAAGCGGGGCCACTTGAAATTCCACGGCATTCCTACGATAAAGCTTACTATTGCATAGACGGCGTAAGAGATGGAGTAGGAAACGGCTATCAATATGGCCATTTCTGGAATTCCAGAACGTGAGGTGGGGAAATGGAAGATGTTGAAGTGCAGGAATATAACGATAGATGCAAATCTCGCTATAGATTCCATTATGGGAGGGAGAGACATCTTAAACGCTTCCTGAGTCCCGGTGAAAAATGCTCGGTTAGCCTGGATGTATGGAAGACCCACGAAATACGGAATCAAGAAGAGTATGCTGATGTATATCAATGGGGATTGGAAGTGCTGATGGAGGACCGTTGTCCATACAAAAACAGCAAGAAGTATGATGCCGACGTAAATGATCGTGAGAATAACCTTCATGAAAATCAGGGCATTGTTGTATTCGTTTCTGTATTTTCCCAGAGCAATCATTCTGGTATGAGCCGTGTTTATTCCCAGGTCGGAAACGAACGAGAACACTAGACCGAACGAAAGCGCCGTGGAAAATATTCCCCACGAGCTGACCCCTGCATCCCTCAGGATTAAGAGCATCGTAAGGAATCCAACTATCAGGCCGAAACCATTCTGCAATAGAATCCACGCAGGTTTGGCAGTTTCCATCTCTGTGGCAGTAGTAGGCAAGTGTAGAAAAATGTTGGTATAATTAGAAATCATTATATTTTGCTAAACTCTCGCAGAACGTGATACCATCGTTCATCACCTCCCTCGTCCTCTTCATACCAGCATTCATAGCCAACCCAAGCGCAGTAATCACGGGCGGAAAGTTAGTCATAGATGGAGGCAGAAGCTGGAATGGGAAGCGAATATTTGGCGATCACAAAACCTGGTCTGGGCTCGCGGGTGGGGTATTCGCAGGATCCCTGATGGGTCTTATCTTGAACTATGTATTTCTTTTCACCAATGTTGGGGAATTGACTTTTTCGAATCAGTTAGGTACTGCACTTGAGATGGTGCTGGTTCTTTCGTTCTTCTCAATGTTTGGCGATTTAGTGGGATCTTTCATAAAGAGAAGAATCGGAAGGGCACCTGGTGCGGAGTCTCTCTTCCTAGATCAGTATCCATTTGCCCTTTTTGCGCTCGCATTCTTTTACATATTTTTTGGAAGCAAGGGAGCAGAGCTGTTCCCCTGGCCTGGAGTAATTGCAATTCTGGTAGTCACTCCATTGATCCATAGGGCAGTCAACATTATAGGATATAAACTCAAGATGAAGAGTGTCCCATACTAGTCCAGGAAGGCATTCGTGTCGGATACCACGTCTTTGCTCAAATAGAGGTTTGGCAGTTCTGGCCTGAATTTCTTCGCCCTGGAATCGAGTATGATTGCCACTCCCTTTTCCTCGGGACTCCTTATCAATCTGCCTATCGCTTGTCTTATCCTGGTAGCTGCAACAGCGTCATAAGCGTACTCCCACCCCCTCCTAAATTTCATTTCATAGAAGAGTTCCATCGCCGATGTTTCCGGGGAAGGTGGAGGGTAAGGAATACCTGTCAGAACAGCAACTTCGACCAGTTTACCGGGTAGGTCTATTCCCTCTGATATGCGTCCGTTGATTACGGCGAAGAGGTTACCGCCTTTCTGTTTGAAGTTGGTTATAAGATTGACAAATTCCTCATTGCTCATGCCCTTCCTCTCAAAGAATATCCTTCCCTTCATGTCTATCTCTAGGAACAAAGACAGCTGTTCGTACGATGTACAAAAAATGATCTTGTTGTGCTTGACATTTTCCACTATGTCTCTGATGTACCCATCTATTCTCCCTCTCGACTCGTCCTTCATCGTGTACTTGGAGGTGACATCGTCCACGAACAGTACCTTGAGGTTCCTCTCAAGGTAATCTGCCTTTATGACAACTTTCTCGGGATCCTTGACCCCGACCTCGTCGATGAACTTACTGAAAGGAGATATGGTCCCAGACATAAAGTAGGTCCTATAGGAGTCTCCGAAAAAGCGTAGAATTTCATAAGTCTCCAGATTCATTATGCTGATACCAGATGGTTCCTCGTTGTGAGAGATCATTACACTATATCCTTCATCATCATCCATGAGCCTGGAACCCAGGACTGATGCATTGTATATGTAACTCCTAGGGAGCTTCCCCTCCGCGCTCTTGGACTCCTTTATCGATAGTCCAAAATTTGCAGTTAGGTTCAGGATATTCTTGATGTCTAAAGAGTTCATCTGGAATGAATCCATGTAGGCCTCAGTGACTTCCTGAGTGGTGATGATCCTATCTCCTTCTTTCAGTAAGGTATCCAGAGCTTTGTTAAGGGATTCCACGATGTACGAAACATTCACCTTATTGATCAGTAGATCTCCGAACTGATCTATCTCCTTGGAACAGTTGGAGAGTGTATTGTAAGTGAGCTTCTTTGAGAGCAGGTTTCTTGTAAGGTCAGGGATGTTGTGTGCCTCGTCAGCTATCAGTATGATGTCCTTCAATTCTGCCTCCATCCATCCAAGGAATCTCTCCCTGATGAACGGATTCAGGAAGAATGAGTATGAGGTGACAAGCACATTCGCATCTGCTGCCAAACTCTTCTGAGCAAAATATGGACAGTATTCCTCTTTTCCAAGATTCAGAAAGTCTTCCTGAGACATTATGGTCTTCTTCCAGTCTCTTTCAAAGTTGGTTTCGTACTGGCACCCTCCCTTTCCACTCTTGTGCATCTCGACCAAAACTCTGCAAAAACTACTCTGCTCTTCTGGAGTGCCCTGTGACATCTCGGACGCCTGTTTCTTGTAAAGACACATCTCCCCTCTCCCAAAAAAAGTCATTACCTTCTTGAGACCTAGCGCTCTTGCTTCCCTCAGCAAATTCTCTCCCTGGGAATTGGTTCTGGTCAGGAACACAACCCTCCTGTCGGGATACTTCGATACTACGTGGAACAGTACGGATATAGTCTTTCCGGATCCCGTGGGGCTTTCGAGTATGGTGGACCTCTTTTCACTCTGGTCCAGTTTCTGAAATATCATCTCCTGCCATGGGTATATCTCATACGGAAACTTTGGTGCATCTTTCAAGGAACAGGTCCACCTCCTTGACCAAAGGAAGTCCAAAGCTCGATACTTGATTCTCGAGGTCCTTCTTACTGATGGAAGTGGTAAATTTGTAGGAATTCAGGCTGCTGAATACATCTCTTTCTCCAACACCAATCAGCTTTCCAAGATCCCCAGAAATTGCGTGCTTCTCCCTTATCGTTAAATCCGACTCAACGTTGCTCTCATACCTTTTCAAGAAAGATGAGACCGATTGTCCAGAGTTCCCAACTGTGAAGAGACAGCAGCAAATTCCATCGCTTTCTGTTTTCAAACCTCCACGCATTGTGAGGTACGGTTCCCATATCTGAGCAGCGTCGATCTCCTTGCCCTTGTATGCCCGGATAATGTCCTCGATGCTCTTGTAATAGACCTGCTCGTAGTTCCCTGAATTCCTGGAATCTTTATCCATTCTCGACAACGGAGTAGTGCCTATCCTACCTGAGGAATGCCTTCGAATCGTTCCGGACCCACCGGATGCAATTCCCGCGACAGGGGAAATTTTCCTGTCGATGAGGTAGAAAAAGTATCCAGAAATGAGCGGGCTTGCAACCATGTCCTCCGAACCAGTCATCAGTTCTTTGAGGGCCTCCAGGCTGTTGTCGTAGACATTCACTCTGAAAGGAATGCTGTTGCCAAGCTGGTTGAGCGTAGCGACAACATTGATGTATTCAGTACTCCGTAGTATTCCCACTCTCAGTGTCTTCGAATGATTCAGAGCGACAAGGATTGTTCTCTGACTCACCTTCTTCCTTAGGATAAGTTTCTCCCTTTCCAACTTACCAAGTACTTCCGACATTCGAGATCTCGAAGACTTGAGTCTCGAAGTGAGTTCCTTCTGAGTTACATCTTCTTTGAAAAGTATCTCAAGTACTTTTTCTCTCAACATAGGGTTCAGATTTCAAACTCTTCCCCATTCTTTGGTAGGACGATCTTGGACGAGGTGAGATCTTTTGCCAATTCCTCTCTCTTCTCCCCGTGCATTAATACAACTTTGTCGGGTTTAGATCCCTCAATGAATTCAACAAGTTCCTTGTGTCCAGAGTGTGCGGAAAAGTCGAAGAACTTCACGTCCATGTTCACTTTTGTTGTCACACCTGCCAGATTGATGCTACCTGTTTCCAGAAGCATCCTTCCATTGGTATCTTCAACCTGGTATCCTGTTAGGAAAAGGCCGTTCTTTTGATCGTTGAGATTAGAAATGTAATTGAGGACAGGTCCGCCATCTAGCATTCCACTTGTGGTTAGGATCACGTCTCCGTTAAGCGCTTTTTCTCGATCCGACTTGCTCCGTACGAATCTTACCCTCCTAAGCATTTTCTTGTATCTTTGGTAGTTCTTTATGTACTTCGGGAAACTGAGTAGGACATTGGAAACAGTCCTGCCCATTCCATCGATCCAAATTTCATAGTCTGTGTTTTCAA